>JAOPZD010000295.1 GCA_025964295.1 Conexibacter sp. | reverse complement strand
GGCGCCGGCCGCGAAGTCCGCCAAGGCCGCGAAGCCCCGCTCGCCGGCCAAGCCGGTCAAGCGCCCCAAGGCCAAGCAGCGCCGGCGCCGCGCCGCCGCGCGCCACCGCTGACCCGCCCCATCCTTCCGAGGGGTGGCGCCGCGCCCCCGCGCCGGGTTAGGATCGCCCGGTCGTCGAAGTCGCCTTGTCCCGAGGCGACCAGGGGAGAACATGGGTCATCACGCACGGACGCTCTCGGCGATCTTCGCCGTCATGGCCGCGACGCTCGTCGCGGCCTCGTCGGCCAGCGCCTTCCCGTCGGTGGTCCGGGTCGAGAGCAAGGCCATGGCCACCATCGGCTCCGGCGCGTTCGTCAACCGGATGGCGGTCGACACGGCCGGCCCGGTCACGATCACCGACGCGACCGACCCGCTCGACCCCGCGCCCCAGACCACGACCTGCGCCGCCGACAGCCCCGTCGCCGCGCTGATCGCCGCCGTCGGCCCCGGGCAGGTCAAGACGATCAAGGACCCGGCGACCGGCCTGTGGCTCGTCTCGTCGATCAAGGGCCTCGCCCAGCCGCCGGTCGTCGCGCCGGCGGTGAGCCCCGCCTGGTTCTGGCGCCTGTACGTCGACCAGGGCCCGGTCGACAACGGCGGCCTCTTCAACCAGGACGACGCCTGCCTGTCGACCGTCCCGATCGGCTCCGAGGTGCTGCTCTACCAGGCCTGCGGCGCCAAGACGACCGGCTGCTACAGCGGCACGCCGCTCTACGTGCGCGTCCGCGGCGGCGGCCCCTACGACATCGCCCCCCAGACCGTCCCCGGCCGCGGCGCGCCCGTCGTCGTGCGCACGATCGCCGACAAGGCCCCGACCGGCGCGACCGTCGACACCGACGAGGGCGTCCGCGGCATCTCGCTGCAGAACGGCACGCTCCCCGGCCAGACCGGGATCTCGTTCACCAACTACGGCCCGCACACGATCATCGTCTCCAAGGGCGACGGCACGCGCGCGCCGGTCCGCCTCGCGCTCTGCGTCTCGGAGGGCAACGACGGCTTCTGCGGCAGCACGCGCTACCAGCCGCCGCCGGAGGTCCCCTACGTCACGCCGTCGCCGTGCGACACCAACGGCCACGACGGGCTCTGCGGCACGACCGACACGTCGGGCCCGGTCACCCACGTGACCAACATCATCAACAAGAAGGTCTTCAAGGCCAAGAAGGGCCCGGGCGTCGTCAAGGGCACGATCGACGTCGACCCCAACGGCGTCGGCGACGTCAAGCTGCGCCTGACGCGCGTGCTCACGACCAAGGTGAAGGTCAAGGTCAAGGTCAAGAAGAAGACCAAGAAGGCCAAGTACAAGTACAAGACCGTCAAGCGCTGCACCGCCTGGAGCGACACGACCGCGCTGCTGGAGTCCGCCAAGTGCGGGACGAAGTACGCCAAGTGGTTCACCGCCGACCTCAGCGACCTGCGCAACGAGTTCTCCTACGAGTTCGCGCTGACGCTGCCGCGCGGCAGCTACACCCTCGAGGTCGTCGCGCGCGACGAGAACGGCTTCAAGGACGCCACGACCCCGGGCCGCAACGTCCTCGTGTTCACCGTGAGCTAGTGCCCTGATTCATTGATTCGACGGCAGCCTGCGGGCGCCCGCTGGCGCCTGGCCACCGGCGGCGTCCTCGCCGGGCCACCAGCACGACTGCGTCCGCCGCCGGCCGCCAGACGCGACCGTGCATCCCGCATCCTGCGGCCGAATCAACGAATCAGGACACCAGGCCGCGCTAGGCCTGCTGCGGCGCCGCCCACTGCGCCTCGGCGAGGTCGCCTTCCGGCAGCCCCTCAGGCGTAGGGACCTCGGGCGTGTCGCGCAGGTACCACTCCGCGTCCAGCGCGGCCTGGCAGCCGGAGCCGGCGGCGGTGATCGCCTGGCGGTAGGTGTGGTCGACCAGGTCGCCCGCGGCGAAGACGCCGGGCAGGTTGGTGCGGGTCGAGCGGCCGTCGACCTTGACGTAGCCCTCGGCGTCGGTCTCGATCGCGTCGCCGAGGATCTCGGACTGCGGCTCGTGGCCGACCGCGATGAACGCGCCGCCGATCTCGACGTCCTCGATCGCGTCGGTGCCGGAGTGCTTGAGCCGGGCGATGCGCTTGAACGGGCCGTCGCCGTCGAGGAAGGACTCGACCACGTACGGGGTCTTGAACTCGATGTTCTCCATCGCGCGCGCGCGGGACTCCATGATCTTGGAGGCGCGGAACTCGTCGCGACGGTGGACGAGCACGACCTTGCGGCCGAACTTGGCCAGGAACATCGCCTCCTCCATCGCGCTGTCGCCGCCGCCGACGACCATGATCACCTGGTCCTTGAAGAAGGCCGCGTCGCAGGTCGCGCAGTAGGAGACGCCGGCGCCGGCCAGCTCGGCCTCGCCGGGCACGCCGAGCTTCTTGTGCTCGGCGCCCATCGAGAGGATGACCGTGCGGGCGCGGTGGACGTCCTTGCCGACGTGGACCTCGTGGATCCCGCCAGGCTCGGTCGCGAGCTTGACCGAGGTCGCCTGGTCGGTGACGAAGCGCGTGCCGAAGTCCTCGGCCTGGTCGCGGAACTTCTGCATCAGCTCGGGACCGGCGATGCCGCCCCCCGGGAAGCCGGGGTAGTTCTCGACCTCGGTGGTCTGCTGGAGGAGCCCGCCCCACAGGAAGCCCTCGATGATGAGCGGGTTCAGGTTGGCGCGGGACGTGTACAGCGCGGCCGTGTAGCCCGCCGGGCCACTCCCGATGATGATCACGTTCTCGATGTCGGCCATGCTGTGGGTCCTTCCGGTCTTGGGTCGCTTCACTTTGTATAGTACCGACTCGCGGGCGTCCGTTACGCGCACGCGCGTGCCCTGAGCGCTAGGCGCG
>JAOPZD010000286.1 GCA_025964295.1 Conexibacter sp. | reverse complement strand
CGCGCCTCCGGCGCGCACGGGCGGCGCGGCCATGGGGGCCCGCTGCTCCGAGGTCGTCACGGTGTCAACTCCGTTCGTCATGCCGTCCTCCGGCGTAGCTGGCCAACACGGGCTCGGTCGCCGCTGCGGCAGGCAGCGAGGCGACGACGGCGCCGCGGTACATCACGATGATCCGGTCGCAGAGCCGCAGCAGCTCGTCGTTCTCCGAGGAGCTGACGAGCAGCGCGAGGCCGCGATCGGCGGCGCCGCGCAGCAGCTCGTGGATCTCGGCCTTGGCGCCGACGTCGACACCGCGCGTCGGCTCGTCGAGCAGCAGCAGCCGGTTCTCGACGGCGATCCACTTGCCCAGCGCGACCTTCTGCTGGTTGCCGCCGCTGAGCGTGCCGACCGCTGCGGCCGGCGAGGCGGCGCGGATCCGCAGCACCTCGTAGAGCTGGCGGATCGTGGCGGCCGAGGACGCGTCGCGCGGCGGGCGCAGGCGGCCGACGTGCGCGGTCTGGACCATCGTCAGGTTCTCGGCGACGCTGCGCTTGAGCACCACGCCCTGGACCTTGCGGTCCGGCGGCAGGTAGCCCACGTGGTGCTCGATCGCATCGCGCGGGCTGCGCGGCCGGAAGGACTCGCCGTCGAGCTCCACGCGGCCGGCGGCGATCTCGCGCAGCCCGAAGAGCGCCTCGAGCAGCTCGCTGCGGCCCGCGCCCTCCAGGCCGGCCAGGCCGACGACCTCGCCCGCGGCGACCTCGAGGTCGACGCCGCTCAGGGTGCCGTCGACCGAGAGGCCGCGCACGGCGAGCACCGGCCGCGCTTCGCGGTCGGGCGGCGTCGCGGCGCGGGTGACCAGCGGCCGCGTCAGCGCCTTCGCGTCGCCGACCATCGCCGCCACGAGCGCGTCCTCGTCGAACGCCGCCGCCGGGCCCTCGGCCACCGTCGCGCCGTTGCGCAGCACGGTGAACTCGTCGACCAGCGCGAACATCTCCTTCATGCGGTGCGAGACGAAGACGGTCGACACGCCGTCGGCCTTCAGCGCGCGGACGGCCGCGAAGAGGGCGCCGACCTCGTCGTCGCTCAGCGAGCTCGTCGGCTCGTCGAGGATCAGGACGCGGGCGTCGAGCGAGAGCGCGCGGGCGATCTCGACCATCTGCTGCTGGTCGGGGCGCAGCGTGCGGACGGCGCGACCGGGGTCGTAGTCGAGCGCGAGCCGCTCGAGGACCTGCGCGGCGGCGCGGCGCGTGGCGCGCCAGTCGATGCCCCACGGCCGCCGCGGCATCCGGTGGCCCAGGAAGATGTTCTCGGCGATCGAGAGGTCCAGCGCCAGCGCGGTCTCCTGGGAGACCATCGCGATGCCGTGCGCCAGCGCGTCGACCGGGCTGGCGAAGGCGACCGGGCGGCCGTCGACGACGACGTGCCCGGCGTCGGGGCGCTGCTCGCCCGACAGGATCCCCAGCAGCGTGGACTTGCCGGAGCCGTTCTCGCCGATCAGGCCGTGGATGACGCCGGCGGCGCTGACCGTCATGTGCGCGCCCCGGAGGGCGTGGACCCCGCCGTAGCGCTTCTCGAGGCCATGGACCGACAGCGGGGAGCCGGCACGCGGGGCGCCGCTGGGTGGGGTGAGCGTCTGCTCGGCCATGAGCGGATCTCTAGCAGAATCAGATTCTGCTGTAAAGAATTTGCTCGACCTGCCACCCTTCCCGGCCATGAGCTCGCCGATCACCGTCGCGCACATCCTGGACCTCCCCACCGTCAAGCGCGGCGTGCCGGAGGTCATCGCGGGCTCCGACCACCTCGGCAACGACGTCCGCTGGGTCCACGCCGGCGAGGCACCGTACATCGGCGCGCTGCTCAAGGGCGGCGAGCTGCTCCTCACCGGCGGGCGCAGCATCGGGCCGGCCGCGCGCCACGAGGAGTACCTCGTCGACAGCCTCGCCGAGCGCGGCGCCGCGGGTCTCGTGATCGAGCTGGGCAGCCGCTTCACCAGCTCGCCGAAGGTCATCAGCGCCTACGCCGAGCGCAAGGGCCTGCCCGTGATCGTGCTGCACCGCGAGGTGCCGTTCATCGAGATCACCGAGACCGTCAACCGCGAGATCATCGACCGCGAGGCGTCGCTCGCGCTGCAGCGCTCCGAGGTCCACGTCGAGGCAGCGCGGCTGCTGATCGACGGCGCCGGCGTCGCGGAGCTGCTCGAGTACCTGACGGCGCGGATCCGCAACCCGACGATCCTCGAGATGGCCTCCGGCGGCGTCGCCTTCCAGATGACGCACCGCGCGACCGACCGCGAGGTCACCACCGCCTGGGACACGTTCGCGCGCCAGCTCCCGTCGCCGCCCGACAGCGAGACCTACACCATCGTCAGCGATCGCCGCGGCGAGTGGGGCCGGCTCGTCGCCCTGTCGGTCGACTCGCCGCTGACCGACGCCGACCGCGAGGCCGTCAGCGCGATCGGCCAGCTGCTGGCGATCGAGCTGATGCGCGGCCGCGAGCCGGCGAGCTTCGCCCAGCAGCGGCGCAGCGAGTTCCTCGGCGACCTGCTCAGCGGCGACGTCGACACGGCCGAGGCCGCGGTCCGCGCCTCCGAGCTGGGCTTCCAGCAGCCGGTCAGCGGGCTGATGCCGGTCGTGATCGTCCCGCGCGCCGCCGGCAACGGCGACGCGCCGACGTCCGCGACGATGCGCGAGCCGCCGTGGGACCTCATCTGGCGCGACGTCCGCGACGGCCTGGCCGGCGGGTCCACGCAGGTGCTGATCGGCCACCATCGCTACGGCGAGCGCGTGCTCATCGTGCTCGGGCTGCACGCGACCGAGGACCGCCCGGTCGTCGCCGAGCGGCTCGCCCAGCTGATCGCCCGCGGCATGCGCACGCGGGCCGACGAGCTGATGCCGCCGGTCGTCTGCGTGGGGCCATGCACCCACTCGTGGGACGCGCTGCGCTCCGCGCTGCAGACGACGATCGACGCGGCGACGCCGACCGCGCACTCCCAGTCGCGCGCCTGGCACGACGTCACCGTCCCGCACATCGACCGGCTGATCTGGTCGCTGCGCGACCGCCGCGAGCTGATGCAGTTCGCCCACGCGCGCCTCGGCACGCTGCTGGAGCGCGACCGCACCCGCAAGTCCAAGATGCTCCCGACGCTCGAGGCGCTCTGCCGGAACGCCGGCCGCAAGGCCGACGCGGCGCGCGAGCTGCACATCGAGCGCCAGTCGTTGTACACCAGGTTGGAGCGCATCGAGGAGCTCGTCGGAGCCGACCTGTCGGATCCCGACACGCTGGCCAGCATGCAGCTGGCCCTGCGGGTCCTCCAGGTCCTCGGCGACCAGGAGCACGCCGCCGACTGACGCGGCAGCGTGCCCCCGGCCGTCGCCGAGGAGGATCGGCTACGCGCCGTTGGCCGGCGTGTAGTTGTCCGCGTTGCCCTTGGTGACCATGGTCCCCGACTTGATCACGATCTCCTTGGGCAACGGCAGGTTCTGCTTGGTGACCAGGTTGTAGGCCGCGAGCGCCTGCTGGCGGCCGATGCCGGCCTCGTCGGGCCCGTAGGTGCCCCACAGCTGGCCGCTGCGGATCAGCCGCACGGCCGTGGCGTCGCCGCCGTCGCCGGCGATCTTGATCTTCGGCTTGCCCGACGAGCGGGCGACGGAGACCGCCGCCTCGGCCGCGGTGTCGTTGTAGGCGATGACCACGTCGACGTCGGGGTACTTGGCGAGGATCGCGGTCATGGCCTGCTGGCCGCCGGTCGGCGTGTCGTCGGTCGCGTCGACCTCGCCGGCGAACCTCATCCCGAACTTGTCGCCCCAGTAGCGCGAGCGCTCCATCGCGTACTTCAGCGACGGGACCGGCAGACCGACGCCGAGCAGGGCGTACTTCGCGCCCGGCGCGTCCTTGGCCAGCGCCTTGGCGATGCTGTAGCGGGCGATGTCGAGCCCCTGGTGCACGTTGGTCGCGTAGCCGTCGGGCAGCGGCTCGCCGGCGACCGGCGGCGTGTCGTTGGTCACGACCGGGATGCCCATCTTCTTGGCCTGGGCGACCTTGGCCGCCAGCGCGGTGGGCAGCAGCGGGTAGGCGACGATGACGTCGGGCTTCTGGGCCAGGAGGTCGCCGAACTGGCTGACCTGCTTGTCCTGGTTGAACTGCGCGTCGTAGGCGATGAACTTGCCGCCCAGCTTCTCGGTCTGCTGCTTGACGCCGTTGGCGACGGCGGCCAGGAAGCCGATCGACGTGTTGGGCGACAGGTAGCCCACGGTGTACTTGAAGCCCGCCTTGGGGGTCGGGTCGGGGAACGTCGCGGGCAGCCCGGACTCCGGGCTGTCGAAGGCGACGGCCGGCGCCGCCGACGTCGTGGCGGCGGCGGTCGACGGGCTCGCGCTCGCGCCGCTGTCGTCGCCGCTGCTCCCGCAGCCGGCGAAGGCCACGACGGCCAGCACGGAAGCGAGGCTCGCGGCTCCGCGTCGTCGGTTGATCCTCAGCATCGTCAATCTCCTCGTTGGTGTCTCACGACAGCACGAGGCCGCCGTCGACGTTGAACGTCTGTCCCGTGATCCACGCGGCGTCCTCGGACACGAGGAACGCGACCGTCCCGGCGAGGTCGCCGGGCTCACCCGTCCGCGGGATCGCCTGCTTGACCCGATCACGCTCGAACTGCTCGGCCATGGTGTGCGCCGTCCGCGGCGTCCGGGTCAGCCCCGGAGCGATCGCGTTGACGGTCACGCCCGCCTCGCCGAACTCCGTCGCCAGCGCGCGGGTGAGCCCGATGAGCCCGCCCTTGCTGGCGATGTAGTGCGCGAAGCCGACGGGCTGGCCCATCCCGAAGGTGTTGGAGGCGATGTTGACGATGCGGCCCCAGCCCTGGGCGCGCATGCCGCCGACGAAGGCCCGGGACATCAGGAACGGACCCTCCAAGTTGGTGGCCATCAGCAAGCGCCAGGAGTCGAGGGTGATGGACTCGAACGGCTCCAGGCGGCCGAAGCCCGCGTTGTTGACCAGGATGTCGCAACGGCCGAGCTCGGCGACGACCCGGCGGGCGATGCCCGCCACGTCGCGCTCGTCGGAGACGTCGCCGACGATCGCGGTCGCGCGGCCGCCGGCGGCGCGCAGGCCGGCGGCCGCGTCCTCGCAACGCTCGACATCCACCAGGACGACGTGCGCCCCGTCGCGCGCCAGGCGCGCGGCGAAGCTCGAGCCGAGGCCGCCCGCCGCCCCGGTGACGACGGCGACGCGATCGGCGAGGGGAGCGGGGACGTTCACGGCGGCGCCAGTATCGGAGGCCGGTGAAGCGCCCTCAAGCTGACGGATGTCGGTCTTCGGCGCCATGTTCATGACACACCGTCGGCGGCGTCGAGCGACCGCCGCGCGTCGTCGTAGGCGGTGGCGAGGTACCAGTCGGCGATCTCGTCGGTCGTCGCGAACCACACGTCGTCGTGCGCTCGGATGACCGACAGCGCCCGCGCGAGCGCACGGATCCGGAACGGCTGGCCGACCAGGAACGGGTGCAGCGACAACCCGAACACCGCGCCCGGACGCCGCTGCGCCTCGTCGTGCAGCACCGCGAACTGGTCGACGATCATCGTCGCGAACTGCTCGGCGGTCGTGCTCTGGTCGAGGAAGACGGGGATGTCGTTGACCTCGATCGAGTAGGGCACCGCGATCATCCGCGCGCCCGGAACGTCGAGCGGGAACGGCTGGTCGTCGGCCACGCCCCAGCCCAGCGAGTAGGTCAGGCCCAGCTCGGCCAGCAGCGCCGGCGTGTCGGCCGTCTCGGTGAGCGCCGGCCCGAGCCAGCCGCGCGGGCGCCGGCCCGTCGCCGCCTCGATGCGGTCGACCACGTCGGCCAGCGCGGCGCGCTCGGCGTCGACGCCGTCGAACCCGGTCCACAGCCGCGAGTTGGTCGCGCCGTGGGCGACCCACGCCCAGTCGCGCTCGCGCCCGGCCGCGACGATCCGCGGGCAGGCCTCCGCGGCATCGGCGTTGAGCATCACGGAGGACGTGATCGACAGGTCGTCGAGCAGCTCGATCAGCCGCCAGATCCCGACCCGCGTGCCGTAGTCGCGCCAGCCGTGGTTGAGCGGGTCGACCGGCAGGCCGGCGGTGACCGCTGCGCGGCTCGTCGCGCGCACGCCCGGGTGGAAGTGCTCGATGTTCATGGCGATGTAGAAGGCCATGGACTTGCCGTCGGGCGGCGTCAGCGGCGGGCGGTCGACGATCGGCCAGTCGCGGTAGGGCGGCTGCGGGACGGGCGCGCTCATGAGCCCTTGCGGACGCCGCCGTCGACGACGATCTCGGTGCCGGTGATCTGCGACGCGACGCCGGAGGCGACGAACGCGACCGCGGCGGCGACCTCCTCGACCGTCCCGAGCCGCCCGCTGGGCATCGCGCGCTCGACCTCGACGTAGCGGCGGATCGCCTCCTCGCCGTTGACGCCATTGGCCGGGCCGACGTGGTCGAAGAAGTGCTGGACGAACCCGGGCGTGCGGGTCGGCCCTGGCGAGACCGCGTTGACGCGGATCGTCGGGCCGAACTCCACCGACAGGCTCTTGGAGAGGCTGAGCAGAGCGGCCTTCGCAGCGGCGTAGTCGACGAAGCGCGGGTCGGGCTGGCGCGCGAGGTCGGAGGCGACGTTGACGATCGCGCCGCCGCCGGCGGCCAGCATGTGCGGGATCGCCGCGCGCGAGGCGCGCACCGCGACCAGCAGGTTGCGGTCGATCGTGCGCTGCCAGGCCTCGTCGTCCTGGGCCAGGAAGCCGCGGTCGTCCCCCGACGGCCCGCCCATGCAGTTGACCAGGACGTCGATCCGGCCGGCGGAGGCGACGACCTCCTCGACGGCGCCGCGCGCGGCGTCGGGCTGGAGCAGGTCGACCGCGATCGCCGACAGCGGGCGGGCGTCGCCGGGACTGGGCAGGTCGCGGTCGACGACCCAGACGCGGGCGCCCTCGGCCGCCAGCGCGAGCGCGATCGCCAGCCCGATCCCTCCCCCACCGGCGGTCACCAGCGCGGTCGCGGTCCCAAGCCCGAGGTCCATCAGCGGCTCCTGAGCGCCAGCAGGCGCTCGGCGTTGCCGTAGGCGATCTTGTCCTTGTCGTAGGAGCCGATCGGCGCGTCCTCGATGTACGCGCGCCCGGCCGTCTCGGCCCCGAACGGGTGGTCGGCCGAGTACATGATGCGGTCGGCGCCGAGCACCTCGAGGCAGAGCAGCAGCGGCGCCAGGGTCTCCAGGCCGCCGGGCGTGACGTGGAAGTTGTCGCGGAAGCACTCGGCCGGGCCGCGGCGCAGGTGGCCGGCCAGCCGGTGCAGGCGCTGGTCGATGCGCCCGAGGTAGAACGGGATCAGCTCGCCCCAGTGGCCGAGGATCACCTGCAGCGACGGATGGCGGTCGAAGACGCCGGCGAGGATCAGCCGCAGCGCGTGGGTCCCGGTCTCCACGTGCCAGCCCCAGCCCGCCGTGGCGAGCATGTGCTCCAACAGCTCGAGATCGACGGCGGCGCGCTGCACCGGGTCGAGGCCCAGCCCGCGGTAGTACGTGTCCTTGACCACATCCGGCGGCTCGGTCGGGTGCAGGTAGAGCGGGACGCCGAGGCCGGCGGCGGTCGCCAGGACGGGATCGAACGCCGGCTGGTCGAGGAAGCCGCCGCCGGTGCGGCCGTGGACCATCGCGCCGACGAACCCCAGCTCCTCGACGGCGCGGCGCAGCTCGGCCGCGGCGGCCGCCGGATCGGCGGTCGGCAGCGTGGCCCAGCCGGCGAAGCGCGCGGGGTGC
>JAOPZD010000277.1 GCA_025964295.1 Conexibacter sp. | reverse complement strand
GCCACGCCGCGCCTGCGCCCGCTGCGCCACGTCCGGCCCTGTCCCCGCGCCGACCGCGCGCCCCTGCGCTGATGATCGCCGTCAAGTACCTCGACCTGGTCATCCTGGCCGTCGCGCTGCCGATCTTCCTCGTGGCCGACTGGCCGCTGCTCGGCTACGCCGCGGCCGCCGTCGCCTGGCTGGCCCAGCGCGCGATCAACGACTTCACGGCGCGCCGGGCGGCCGCCTCGGACGACCCCAAGACCGTCGTCGGGCTGACCGCCGGGTCGATGATCGGACGCGGATGGCTCGTAGCCCTTACGATCTTCGGGGCATACCTCATCGCCGGGAGCGACGACGCCGTCGGCCTGGCCGCGGCCGTGCTGGTGGTCGTGCTCTTCACGGCCTACTTCACCGTCTCCCTGATCCTCCGCCCGTTCGAGAACCACCGAGAGCTGCCTTCTTGATGCCCAAGCGCTTCGCCATCCTCCTGACGCCGCTGGTCGCCCTGCTGGTCTCGCCGGCCGGTGCCTTGGCGATCAACATCAACGAGAGCTTCCGGCCCCAGGACGAGTTCAAGCTCGATCCGTGGATCGACCTCGGGGTCATGTCCATCAACAAGGCCGTGTTCTACGTGATCGTCGCCACGGCGCTCATGTGCTGGACGATGGTCTACGTCGCCAAGCGCATGAACGACCGGCCGAACAAGGTCCAGACGGCGGTCGAGACGGTCTTCCTGCTCATGCGCGACAACATCACGCGCGGCAACATGGGCACCAAGATGGCCGCGAAGTGGTTCCCGTTCATCGGGGCCCTCTTCCTGTTCATCTGGTTCTCGAACATGCTCGGCTACCTGCCGCTGCCGACGAACACCGAGCACAAGGTGGACATCTTCGGCGCGCACATCCCGAGCCTCGCGCTCTACGCCGCGACCGCCAACATCTCGGTGCCGCTCGTCCTCACGCTGTTCGTGTGGGTCAGCTACCACGTCGAGGGCATCCGGGCCAAGGGCGTCATCGGCTACCTCAAGTCGTGGGTGCCCGCCGGCGTCGAAGGGCCCGCGACCGGCCCGATCTTCGCGATCGAGGTCATCTCGCACTTCGTCCGGCTCGTCAGCCTCTCCGTTCGTCTCTTCGCGAACATCCTCGCCGGGCACCTGCTCATCCTCTTCATGGGCGGCGGTCTCGTCGTGCTGCTCAACCTGGCCGTCGGGGGCTCCGTCATCCTCGGCCTCGTCACCGGCACCATGGCCGTGGCCTTCTTCCTCTTCGAGGTGGGCCTGGTCGCAACGCTGCAGGCCTTCATCTTCGCCACCCTTACCGCGATCTACCTCGGCGGCGCAGTCGCCGAGGAGCACTAACAAGGAGACAACACCGTGGACCTGTCCGTCATCAACGAGGTCACCACCCTCGCTCAGGCTGCAGACCCGCAGGAGTACGGCCGCAAGGCCGGCAAGGCGATCGCGCTGGGCATCGGCGCCGGCCTCGGCACCATCGGCCCCGGCGTGGGCGTCGGCTTCATCTTCGGCAAGGTCATCGAGTCGGTGACGCGTCAGCCCGAGATGCGGGACGAGATCACCTCGATCCAGTGGCTGGGCTTCGCGCTGACCGAGGCGATCGTCTTCTACGCCTTCATCTTCGGCCTCATCGCCTTCTTCCTCGGTTAGGTCTCGATGCTGCTGACCGGCATCATCACGGCCCTTCCGCTCGCCGCCACAAGCACCACGGGCAGCGCCGAGGACCCGAGCTCCAACTTCCTCGTCAGCCCCGACGTCGGGCTGATGATCTGGACGGTGCTCGCGTTCCTCGTCGCCCTCTTCATCCTGCGCAAGTACGCGTTCCCCCAGATCTCGGAGGCGCTCGAGAAGCGCCAGCACCTGATCGAGGAGTCCATCGAGTCCGCGCAGCGGACGAAGGCGGAGGCGGACGAGATCCTGGCCGAGTACCGCGAGCGCCTGAAGGAGGCCCGCGCGCAGGCCGAGGAGATCGTCCTGCGTGCGCGCAAGAACGGCGAGGCGGCCGAGCGCCAGAGCCTCGAGTCGGCCAAGGAGTCCCGCGAGGAGCTCCTGGAGCAGACCCGTCGCGACATCGACGCCGAGACCCGCCGCGCCATCCAGGAGATCCGCAAGGAGGTGGCCGACCTCACCGTCGCCGCGACCGAGCGCGTCACCCGGAAGACCCTCAACGAGGAGGACCAGCGCCGCCTCGTCGAGGAGGCGCTGTCGGAGCTCGACTTCTCCAGCCTGGGGGAGCGCCGCTAGATGGAGGAGATCGCCCAGGTCTACGCGCGGTCCCTCTTCGAGGTCGCCAAGGAGCAGGACAAGCTCGAGGTCGTCCGCGAGCAGCTCGGCCAGTTCGTCGACGCGCTCGACGCCAGCCCCGACCTGTCCACGTTCTTCTTCGCCCCCTACTTCTCCACGACGGAGAAGGAGGAGGGCCTGGGCAAGCTCCTCGACGGGGTCGACCCCGTCGTCGAGAACTTCCTCAAGCTGCTGATCGAGAACCACCGGGTGCCCGTGATCCACCGCGTGCGCCGTGAGTTCGAGGTGCTCTACGAGCAGGAGAACAAGCTCCTGCCCGTGACGATCACCTCGGCGGTGGCCCTCGACGAGGCGACGGTGAAGTCGATCGGCGACGCGATCGGCAAGCAGACCGGCCAGCAGGTCGAGCTGACCGCCAACGTCGACCCCGACGTCCTGGGCGGCCTCATCGTCCGCGTCGGGAACTCCATCCTCGACGCCTCCATCCGCAACCGCCTCGAGAACCTCCGCCGCAGCGTCGCGCGCGCCTAGTCCGCGCGACCACCAAGAGCTCTCACACCCAAGGAACCGAACCGCATGCAGATCAAGCCCGACGAGATCACCTCCATCCTGAAGTCCCGCATCGAGGGCCTCGACCAGGGGCAGGCCGAGCTGACCGAGGTCGGCACCGTCCTGTCGGTCGCGGACGGCATCGCCCGCATCCACGGGCTCGAGAACTGCATGTCGTTCGAGATGCTCGAGCTGCCCCACG
>JAOPZD010000273.1 GCA_025964295.1 Conexibacter sp. | reverse complement strand
CGCAGCGCGCGCCGCAGCCGCACGGTCGAGCCGTGCGGCGCGAGCTCCAGCGCGACCTCGTCGGCCAGCCCGCGCATGAGCTCGATCCCGCGCCCGCGGTCGGGGTCTGACGGCGCGCGATCGCGCGAGCCCGCGTCGCGCACGGTGATCGTCACCTCGCCGTGGGGGTCGACCTCGAGGTCGACGCCGACCGTCGTGCGCGCGAAGTTCGTGCCGTGCTCGAGCGCGTTCTGCCACGCCTCGTTGGCGGCCATCACGAGGTCGTGGACCTCGTCGCCCTCGGCGCCCGCCTCGCGCAGCCAGCGCGCGGTCAGCCGCCGCAGCGAGGTCAGCGCGTCGGGGTCGGGCGAGAGCCGCAGCCGCGCGACCGGGCCCAGCTGCGCCTCGCCGCGCACCACCACGAGCGTGACGTCGTCGTCGGCGCCCTCGGCCTCCGTCGCCGCCAGCGCGGCGGCCACCACCTCCTCCGGCGTGGCGCCGATGCAACCGCCGACCGCGTCGCGCAGCCGGCCCAGGCCGGTGTCCAGCCGCTCGCCGCGGCGCTCGACCAGGCCGTCGGTGTACAGCAGCGCGGTCATCCCGGGCGCCAGCGTCGCGACGCGCTCCTCGTAGCGCCAGGTGTCCATCACGCCCAGCGGCGGCCCCGCGCCCTCGAGGATCCGGGTCGTGCCGTCGGCATCGGCGATCAGCGGCGGCGGATGCCCGGCGTTGACGAACCGCAGCGTCCCGGAGTCGATCTCCAGGATCGCGAACAGCATGGTGGTCATGAGGTCGGCGCCGAGCGCGGCGTGGTAGCCGTTCATGCGCTCGACCAGCGCGACCGTGTTGTGGCCCTCCAGCGCGTAGGCGCGCGCGACCGAGCGCAGCTCGCCCATCCGCGCCGCGGCGTCGACGCCGTGACCGGCGACGTCGCCGACGACGATCCCCAGCCGGCCGCCGGGCAGGGCGATCGCGTCGTACCAGTCGCCGCCGACCCGCGTGCCGCCGCCGCCCGGCGAGATGTGGGCGGCCAGCGAGACGCCGACCATGCTCGGCAGGACGTCGGGCAGCAGCGCGCGCTGCAGCGTGGCGGCGATGCGGCGGTCGCGCTCGTCGGCGAGCTGCACGAGCAGCTGCTGCGCGGAGCCGTGCACGTCGCGCACCGCCACGACGCTGACCGTCACGGGGAACGGGACGCCGTCTCCGCCGACGACGTGCGCGCCCCACGGCTCGCCGCCGTCGCCGTGGGTCGCCGCGGCGTCCAGGCGCTCGACCAGCTGCGGGCGGTCGCGCTCGTGCAGGACGCCGTGGATCGGCTCGCGCGCCAGCGCCGCTGTCGGCCGGCCGGTCAGGCGCTCCAGCGCCGGGTTGACCTGCAGCGCCAGCCCGTCGAGGTCGCACAGCGCCATGCCGCTGGGCGACGCGGCGAACGCGTTGCGGACCAGCTCGTCGCTGCGGCGCAGCTGGCGGCGGTGGCGGTCGAGGTCGGCGAAGACCTTCACCTTGGACCGCAGCACGAGCGGGTCGAACGGCTTGAGCAGGTAGTCGACCGCGCCGGCCTCGTAGCCGGCGAAGACCTCGGCGAGGTCGCTCTCGGCGGCGGTCAGGAAGATGATCGGCACGTCGCGCGACCGCTCACGGGCCTTGATCAGCTCCGCGGTCTCAATGCCGTCCATGCCCGGCATCTGGACGTCGAGCAGGATCACCGCGAAGTCGTGGACCAGCACCTCGCGCAGCGCCTGCTCGCCGGACTCCGCCTCGACGACGTCTACCCGCAGCGGCTCGAGGACGGCCTGGAGCGCGATGCGGTTCTCGCGCCGGTCGTCGACGAGCAGGATGCGTGCGGGGTCGACCTCGACCATCAGCGATGCAGCCAGACGCGCATGAGCGAGAGCAGCTGCTCGACGTCGACCGGCTTGGTCACGTAGTCGCTGGCCCCTGCGCTGATCGACTTGTCGCGGTCGCCCTTCATCGCCTTGGCCGTCAGCTGGATGATCGGCAGCGCGTCGAAGCGCGGCATCGCCCGGATCGCGCGGGCGGTCTCATAGCCGTCCATCTCGGGCATCATCACGTCCAGCAGCACCAGGTCGGTATCGGGCTGCTCGCGCAGGCGCTCGATGCCCTCGCGGCCGTTCTCGGCGAAGTTCACCTTCATCCCGCGCGTCTCCAGCGCGCTGGCCAGGGCGAACACGTTGCGGATGTCGTCGTCGACGATCAGCACGCGCTTGCCGTGGAAGACCTGGTCGGCCGTGCGCAGCTTGGCCAGCAGCTTGCGCGTCGGCTGCGGCAGCTGGGTCTCCAGCCGGTGCAGGTACAGCGCGGTCTCGTCGATCAGCCGGTCGGGCGACGCGGCGGTCGCGGTGACCGACCGCGCCGAGGCGGCCTCCAGCGCGACGCGCTCCTCGGGCGCGAGCGGGTCGGGCACGTGCAGGACGATCGGCAGCTCGCGCATCGCCGGGTCGGCCTCCAGCGCCAGCAGCACGTCCAGCGGCCACTTCGCGCCGGTGCGGATGACGAGCACCGCGCAGTCGACGCCGTCGCTGCGCAGCCGCTCGGCGGCGTGCTCGGGCGGCAGGACCATGACGTCGACGTCGTCGCCCGCGCCGAGCAGCTCGAGCGTCTCGACCTCGAGGCCGTCGCCCTCCTGGACGATCGCCAGCCGCTTGACGCTGCGCGCGCTGAGCCGCTCCAGGGCCTTGAGCGCCGCGAGCGCGGCGGCGCCGGGGTGGGTGGGTCCGAACCCGTCGGCCTGCGCCTCGTCGACGTAGGCCGCAGCGCCCGCGCGCAGCGCGGCCAGCC
>JAOPZD010000270.1 GCA_025964295.1 Conexibacter sp. | reverse complement strand
TGGGACCACACGACGATCGTCGGCTACGACGACATCGCCGGCCTGCGCGAGCGCGAGCAGCTCCTGACCTACGGCTGCGGGCGCCTCGCACGGGATTTGCTGGCCGACGGGCTGCTCGACGTGCTCGTGCTGTCGCTCACGCCCGTCGTGGCGGGCACCGGCCGGCGGCTGTTCGACGACCCCAGCCACCTCGTCCGGCTACGGCTCACCGACAGCACGACCTTCGAGACCGGCGCCGTGCGGCTGTTCCTTGAGCCGGATCACGCCTGACCGAAGCTCCAACCGAGTACTGCTCTCCATGCAAGCCGATCGCGATCTAGGCTCGCGTACGGATGAATGGCTATCCGATCGACAGCATGGAACTGGCTCGCCGCGCCGAGGATTACCGCGAAGGGACGCCCGAGTTCTTTCACTTGGTGCAGCGATGCATTCCGGCCAGCTCTGCGGCGCTTCGACTGTCCGAAGACGGGGCCTACACCTAGGGCGCGCTACGTCATCGATCTCGAGATGGCCGAGCGGGTCGCGGCTGAGTGCGGCATCCGACTCCGTCGCTGAACCTTGCGCCGCCAGTGAATCCCCTGCTCGCGCAAAGCGACTGCGGCACGCGATGTCGCATCCACGCGAAAGGAGATAGCAGCCGATGAGTTCCCGGCCGTTCGGCGGTCTTCGTGGGATGAACGACGCGACGGAGGCCTTGATCTCGAGATGAGCGCTATCACCCACCTCTACGCCGGTGTGCCGGTTACCGATCTCGACGGCGGCATCGATTGGTACACACGGTTCTTTGGGCGAGGCCCCGACCTTCCGCGCGGGTGACGAGATCCTGTGGGAGATCGACGAGCACGCCACGCTCTTCATCGAGCCTGACCCAACACGGGCGGGCAGCGGCCGGATCACGCTCTCGGTGGTCGGGCTGGACGCGCTGCTCGAGTCCCTTGCGGTCCGGCACATCGACCACGAGACGATCGAGACCTACACCAACGGCGTGCGCCACGTGAAGATCCCTGATCCGGACGGCAATGCCATCGCCTTCGCCGAGCCGTCGGACGCCGCATGACCGAGGCCTCCATCGAACCGTTTGCCCAAGCTCACCTCGAGGAGCTGATCGCGCTCGTCGCAGCCGAGGGCTGGACCGAGTACACCGATGATGTGCAGCGGACCTACCGCGCGCTGACAGCACCTGGCGTCACGACACTGGTCGCGCTCGTCACCGGGCGGATCGCCGGCGTGATCCAGATCCAGTCAGACGGCATCATCCAGGCCCACGTTTCGATGCTCTTGATCGACCGGAACTCGCGCGGACTCCGGCTCGGCTCCAGGCTCCTGCGCGAGGGGCTGCGGCGCGCCGGAGGCCTCCAGCTCGACATCCGCACTCGGACCGAGGGGTACTACGAGCGGCTTGGCGCGAGCCGCTCGCTGGGCTTCCGCCTCACGCGCTCCGACCTCGGACTCCGCGGCATGGACGCCGACTAGGCGGGCGTTCGACCCGGCGCGAGCGCCTCGCACCAACGGTTCGTCCCAACCCGCCGACCATTCGATTTTTCCACCCGACGCGAAAGGGACGAGCGGACGATCCTGCGGGATCGCGTCGGCCCTGGCGCACGGCGGCGGGTGCTCGTATCACGCGGAAGCAGAAGCGCACGTCGATCCGACCTACTGAACCGACGGTCTCAGATCGCCCTCCCGCCATCGCGCTTCGGCCTGACGACCGTCCTAGCGAGCAGGCATGATGCTCTGCGTGCCGATCAGCGACGCAGCGATTCAGGAGGAGCGTGCTGCCGCGCTTGCGGACGCGGGCTACACGCACGAACAGGTGCGCTTCTTCGCGCTCCCTGGGTTGGGGATCAGCCACGTCGGCGCGTCGTGGTTTCGGCCGCACCAAGACATCGAGCCAGGCGATCGCGCATGGCCCGGAAACGACGCGCAGCGCGCCGAGGCCAACAGCAATGAGAACCGCGACCTACACCGCATTGCCATTGCGGCGGCGCCCGAGGACCGCGCGACGTTCGCAGCTCTCGTGCGGCACGAGCTTGAACATGCCCGCCAGTGGGACGCGATGCTGGCCATTTTCGACCTTCAGGACTTCATTGAGCACGACGTGCTCCCCGAGGTCGTCGGCGGCTTGGACGGCTGTCAGGCCGGCGCACTTATCAACACGATCCCGACGGAGATGGACTGCAACGCCGCTGCGTCGGTCTACATCAGTAAGCGGTTCAGCGCCGCCGAGGTGCAAGCGATCCGCGACAGCGATCGTCGACCGCTCGCGTGCTCGCTTCTTCCGCCCCCACCTCCCGAGACGCTGCCAGCGCGTATGGTCGCCTTCGCGTTCGTCCACCTCTCGGCCGTCGAGGCCCATGCGGCGCGTCGCGGGTTCCCGGTCGCGTCGATCGTCCGTATGTACTCCGCGCGGGAGTTGTGGGAGCGGTTAGAGCAGGGATTGTAGAGCCGACCCTCAGCGGGGCACGTCGATGAGGGCGAGTCCGTGAGAACGACGGTGGAAGTCTCTCCGCAGCACTTCGCGTCGCGCCCAGTGCTCCACAGATGACCACCGCCCGAGGCCATCGTCGCTCACGGCGCTCAGCGCACGCCGGCCGCTTTCGGAACCTCACCGCACGCTCGACCCTGCCCTGAAAGGCGACTACGCTCGCCGTCATGCGCTTCGAGGACCGCCACGGGCAGGCCATCCACACGCTCAACGACTGGCGCGACCGGGGTAAGCCAGCCGCCGACCACCACTGGAAGCCGGGACGCAGCGCCTACGTGCTAGCCGCCGACTGGATCGAGCGTGACGCGCAGGCCCGCGTCACCGCCCTGCTGCGCCTCCGTCCCGAGCTCGCGGATGGGACCCTCGACAAGGGCATCGCCGAGAAGAAGACCCGCTTCGACGACAACCCCCGCGGGCCACGCAACCACGACCTCCTGGTCCACGGCACGACTAACGCGGGGCCGCTGGTCCTCGGCGTGGAGGGCAAGGCCGACGAGCCCTTCGACCAGCCGTTGAGCCGCTGGAAGGCCGCGGCGCTCGACCGCAACATCGGCAGTGGCGCCCCCGAACGCCTCGACGGGCTGACCACCACCATGTTCGGGGCGAAGATCGACACCGACACGAGTGCCCCACCGCTCGCGGGCCTGGGGTATCAGCTGCTCTCGGCCGTCGCTGGGACGGTCGCCGACGCCAAGGTCGCTGGCGCCTCCCACGCCGTCCTGCTGGTCCACGAGTTCCGCACCGAGCTCACCGACGAAAAACGCCACGCCTCTAACCAAGTCGCCCTCGAACAGTTCCTCACCCGGCTCGCCGGCTCTGACTTCGAGCGCACGGGCACCCATGACGCCTGGATCACGGCGCCGATCGACGTGGGCGGCGACGGCACATGGCGACCCGCTACTTTCCCGCTCCACGTCGCCAAGTTGGTCACCGTGCTGTGCTGACCGGACGGGCGACGGCCCGCCCTGCACGACCCGACCGTGCACCCGACTTCCACGCACCTCACCGTGAGACCCGCCTCGCCGGCCTCACCTTTACCCAGCAGACCTACCTCGCCCGCGCCGGCTTGCGGCTGAGATTGGACGGCGCGGGCTATCACGAGCGCAAAGGACGGCGCGGCATCCCGACCGACTGATCTACGCGCCCATCACACGGCCCGAGTACCGCGACGCTTCAGCGTTCGCGACGGCACTATCACCCTGGCCGCATGGCTTTCGCGCCAAGTCTTCAGTCGAATACATAAATGTTCTCCGTGAGATTAACATTAAAGTTAAATCGTCGCGAATCGCGTCGATCGCGTCCTCCAGATCTCCCATTTTCATACGAATTCAGAGTCAAGGACTTGACAAGAATTATGCATCCTGTTACTCTTACTACGAGTCGGGAATCCTCTCGGCCTTCCAATAACAGCAGTAAGAAAGGAGATCCCCTGATGAAGAGGATCAAGATCACCCTGCCGGGTGACAACAAGACCCACGTCTCCGACTGGCTGGAGGACGCGGACGCCGACCAAGCGCTCGCGGTCATCCAGCACGCGATGGCGAACAACGAGCTCGTGGACCTGCCCTGGTACGCGGGCGAGGCGCACCACATCACCGGTGCGTCGCTCCAGATCCGTCCGACGATGCCCGCTCCAGCGGTAGGACGCGGTATGAGCAGACGTGGGCTAGGCCGCTAGATAGCGGCCCAGCACGGGCGGCCCCGGCTCACCAACGTGAGCCGGGGGTGACCCGTGCGCTGATGCGAGGGCCCGACTTCTTGGCCCGAAACGCCCACCCGCGTCCTGGGCGCATCCGGTCGAAGGACACCGAGCGGAAGCGCGCTTCCGCTTTCGCGTGATCGCGGTAGCGGTGAGACATCGGTTCGTTTCGATCGGAATCGCTGTCGCGGTGCCAGGCTCTGCGGGCGGCATCGACGCCGCCCGGAGAGCCCAGCAACGCTAGGCCGCCGTGGTGTCTACGCCACACGCGCCGATCAGGCGATCGAGCACCTGGGCGGCAACGCGAGTGGAGTCGATCCCCGGACGCATCGTCGCGATGTCGCCGCCGCCTCCGACGCGATCGATGTTGGTGTGTCCCAACTCGCGCCGGCGTCGCCAGAGCTGCTCCACATGCCCCGCGGTCAGCGGCACGACAACCGGCTCCGCCGCCCCGGCCGACGCCGCCCGCCCCACCGCGTCCAGCACCGCGAACGCGTCGCGGTAGATCGCCGACAACGCGAACTGCGCCTCGGGCCCGAAGTCCCGGACGTCCTCGAAGTAGTGGTGGTTGGCCTCCAGGACCACGAGGGTCTGGTGGCGGAGGACGTCGGCCTCCAACGGGTCGACGGTGATCAGGCAGGCGTCGTTACGCTGCGCGATGCTCATGGAGGGAATGCTCCTTGGGCCATGCCCCCGGTCGTTGGTAGCGGCGCGGGGGCACTCTGTTAAGGATGTCGCTCGTGAGCCTACCGAGCGGAGCGGACGGCACGGGCCGCAAAGGCACACGAAAACGCTGCAAACGCCTCGTATAGCTGGGCGGGGACTCGAACCCCGGACCTCACGATTATGAGTCGTGCGCTCTAACCAGCTGAGCTACCCAGCCGAGGGCGGCCGATTCTAGCGGCCGGTGGTCGCGAGCACGGTCCAGACCAGGGGCTTGGTCGCATCCGGCTGGGTCGCGGTGGTGGTCGTGATGGTCGCGGTGCCGGTCGTGTCGAGGCCGATGGTGATCGCGATCGGTCCGAACGCGACGTTGCGGCGCAGGGGCGTGCTCAGGATCTGGGCGGTGCGTGGGAGGCTGAGGCGGGCGTAGTCGACGGTCGTGGAGGTGCGGTCGCGGCATTCCCAGGCGGCGACGGCGACGCCGGCGCGGGCGGCGAGCGCGGGCGTGAAGCAGCTCTTGCCGCGGGCCGGGGCCACGATGGCCGGTCGCCCGAACCGGCCGGTGTCGAGGTCGAGCGACGCGCTCTGCACGGTCGCGGTGACGCCGTTGATCCCGACGTTGTGATCGCTGCCGAAGGTCTCGGGCGCCCACGCCAGGGTCGTGAGCCCCTCCTCGTCGGCCACCAGCCGCACCTCCCGGATGAACCCGCGCCGACCCGCCTCCGCCACGGTCTGCACCGTCCGCCCGAACGCCCCGGCGCCGCCCGCGCGATGCACCGCCTGCACCTGGTAGCGCGAGAACCGGCCGTCCCGGCGGTGCGTCCGCCACGCGATCGTCGCCGCGCCGTCGGGTCCCGCCGCCGCCGCGATCCCGCCGACCGGCCCGGCGCCGCTCACCGCCTTGGGGTCCCCCACCGTCCCGGCCGCCGCGTCGAACGACACCGCCCACACGCGCCGCAGGCGCGTCCAGGCGACGACCCCGCGGCCGTCGTCGGCGATCGCCACGGCGGGTGGCGTCGACGGCGTGCGGTCGATCATGATCTGCTCGCCGAACCCCTGGCCGTGCGCGCGCAGGCTGATCGCGATCGCGCCACGCATGCTCAGGTGGACCGCGCGGGTGTTCGTGTTGTAGGCCAAGACCGCATCGCCGCCCGCGCCCACGGCGACCGCCGGATGGCGCACCCCGTCGGCGTCGGCGGGACTGACCACGACCGGCGTGCTCAGCGCGCCCCCGGGATCGGCGGCCAGCGCCGCGATCGACTCGTACTTCCTCGGCTTGTCCAGCCGCCACGCCGCCGCGACCGCGCCCTGGCCCGCCGCGGCGAGCACCGGGCCGACCGGAGACCCGGCGAGGTCGCCGCCCAGCGCCACGCCCGCCG
>JAOPZD010000255.1 GCA_025964295.1 Conexibacter sp. | reverse complement strand
AGCCACGAGATCGCCGACTGCGTCTCGGTGAAGCCCGGCGCGATGGCGACGCCGCCGAACGTGCCCTCCGCCGTGGTGGTCGGGTAGTAGATGGTGGCGGCGCCGAAGCCGGGCGTGTTGGCGTCGGTGACCGTGATCTGGCTGACGGCGTAGGAGCCCGAGGACGCCTGCAGGGCGGCGACGGTCGGATCGGGACCGTGGATTGCCGCGCCCGCGGGGGACGGCAGGACGCACGCGAGCATGGCGAAGACGCCCGCGAGGAGAGACGAACGGCGCATGGAACCTCCAGTGGAGATGGCTGTGACCCAGCGGCCAACGCGGACCCGGAAGCTGACCGAGGCGCGAGGCTAGGGACCGGCTCCGCGCCATGCAACACCTCGTGTCCGTGTTGCAGTGCCAATCCGGCAAGGAGGCCGCGCCGGGAACCACGTCACCTTGGCGGTGACGTTCGCCGTCACGACGTGGATCGGCGCTGCGGCTCGTGGTAGACGGCTTCGATGTTGTAGCCGTCGGGATCGAGCACGAACGCGCCGTAGTAGCCCGCCGAGTACTCCGGCCGGACTCCCGGGCCGCCGTTGTCGGTGCCGCCGGCCGCGAGCGCGGCGTCGTGGAAGGCATCGACCTGGTCGCGCGAGTCGGCGGCGAAGGCCACGTGGCCGCCGGCCGTCGCCGGATACTTGGTCGAGATCGCGAAGTCGTCGAGGTCGTCGGGGCCGAACGCCACCTCGCGCGCATCGTCGCTCCAGCTGTCCTGCTCGACGAACCCGAGTGGGGCAAGCGCGGCCAGGTAGAACCGCCGGCTGGCGCGCAGATCGCTGACTCCGATTGCCATGTGGTCGATCACGACTCGTCTGCTGGGCATGCCTTGGAACCTACCCAGGTCTCCCGGATGGCCATCGGCCGACCCAGAGGCCGCGAGCGCGTGGTACCGCCGGTCTCGCGGACCTCAACGCCGTCCCCGACCCCGTTGTGGATCAGCCAGTGCCGGGTGTCGGGGTAGCAGACGTTCGCCGGCACACCCGTCGTCGACAAGAGCAGGGCGCGCACGATCGACTCGCCGCGGTTGATCAGCCGGTGGGCGCCGGCCGGGCCTTCCGGGAAGCACACGAGATCGCCGGCCTCGAGGGGACTCTCACCTCCGGGGTGGCGCAGGGTGGGCGTGCCGGCCAGGACCAGCAGCCACTCCTCTCGCCCGTAGATGTAGTGGTAGGGGTCGGCTCCCGCTCCGGGATCGAAGTCCGCCACCGTGCCGTCGAGCCGGTCGGCGCCCAGCAGCGGGCCCAGCCTGGCCTGCTCAGTGAGGGCCAGCGCGTTCACCGCCGGCCGCGGTGGCGACGTCGTCGGCTCGCGCACGACCTCAGCCGGCTCCGACGGCCCCGCCGTCCCCTCGCCATGCCAGTAGCCGACCGCGCCCGTTCGGAGCAGGACGCCTCCCGGGCCGCTGACCTTGTCCGAGTCGGGATAGACGCTCATCCACGGTCCGGCGTCGTGACCCGTCGAGAAGATCGCGAACCGACCCGGTCCTCTCACGGTGTGGGCTCCGAGATGCCCGGACGGGAAGCAGACGAGATCGCCTGGCGCCAGGATCCGCTCTCCCGCGGGCTCGCGAAGCACCGGGGCGCCCGCGATGACGTAGAGCCACTCCTCGATGCCGTGGTGGTAGTGGTACGGCCAGATCGGCACGCCCGCCTCGGCTTCGTAGACGCTCGCGCCGATCCGGTGGGCCCCCAGCCGGACGCCGGCCGCGGTGGCGACGTGACCGAAGCCGGCTTCGTCGAGACGCTCGTCCAGCTCGACGCTGAGGATGTTCACCTTCTTGAGAGGCACGCGCGGCGAACGCTGTCACATCCCGCCGCGTCGCCTTGTCAAGCTGGTGAGAGACCAGCGCGCGGCGGGAGAGGCGGATGAGCGGGATCAACGAGGACACGACGGTCGGCGACGAGGAGCTCGCGACGCTGCGTCGCCATGCGTTCGGCGTCGCCTACCGGATGCTCGGCTCCGTCTCGGAGGCGGAGGACGTCGCCCAGGAGACGCTCCTGCGCTTGACCCGGCAGGAAGCCCGGATCGAGGCGCCGTCCGCGTGGGTCACGACGGTCACGACGCGGCTGTCGATCAACGTCCTCAACTCGGCCCGGGTGCGGCGGGAGGCGTACGTCGGGCCGTGGCTGCCCGAGCCGGTGCTCGAGGACCTGGCGCCGGGGCCCGCGGCCAGGGCCGAGCTGGCGGACTCGCTGTCGCTGGCGTTGTTGGTGCTGTTGGAGCGGTTGAACCCGGTCGAGCGGGCGGCGTACCTGCTGCGCGAGGTCTTCGGCTACGAGTACGCGGAGATCGCGGGCGTCATCGAGCGGACCGAGGTCAACTCGCGGCAGCTCGTGACGCGGGCGCGCAAGCACCTCGAGGCCAGCCGGCCGCGCTTCGACGCCGACGAGCCGGCTCGCGACGCGTTGCTCGAGCGCTTCCTCGCGGCCGCCGAGGAGGGCGACCTGGAGGCCTTGGAAGCGCTGCTCGCCCAAGACGCCGTCCTGTACGCGGACGGCGGCGGGAAGGCGATGACGCCGGGGGAGCCGCTCGTCGGCGCCCCGCTCATCGCGCGCTTCATGGCCGCCGTGGCCCACGTGCGCTCGCCGGACGGTGAGCTCGAGAGCCGGATGGTGAAGGTCAACGGGCAACCCGGCCGCGTGGTCCGGGGCCCGGCCGAGCGGCCGCCCGAAGAAGCCGAGCGGCGCGCGGCAGAGCAGGCGCTCGCGCTCATGCAGTCCGACGATGCGGACGCCGAGCGCCTCGCCGCCCTCATGAAGCAGGCCCGCGACGGTGACGGCGCTCCAACGAGCCGGCCACGCGAGATCCGCGTCTGGAGCGTGCTCACGGTGGACGTCGTCGACGGCCGGATCCAGGCCGTGCGCATCGTGCGCAACCCGGACAAGTTGCGGCACCTCTGAGCCGCTGTCACGGAGCGGGGCGATGCGCTGTCAGACGTGGTGAGCAGCCCAACCCGACCAGGAGCACCATCATGTCGTCCATCTCCGCCCAGCCCTTCGCGGGCGCCTTCGTCGCGCAGTCGGAGGCCTCGACCTTCGCGTTCGCGGTGCGCCACTCCGGCGTCTTTCGCTTCCGCGGCGCGCTGACCGACGTCGCGGCGACCCTGCGCGGCGACGGCGACGCGCTGGCGCTCGAAGGGGCCGGGCGCGTCGCGTCGATCTCGATCGTCGAGCCGGCCGCGATGCGCGCGAGCGTCGTCGGACCGCAGTTCTTCGACGTCGAGCGCCATCCCGAGGTCACGTTCCGCTCGACGGCGATCCGCCTCGGCGACGACGGTCGGCTCGAGGTCGACGGCGAGCTCACGATGCGGGGCGTCACGCGCGACATCACCGCCGAGGGTGAGTACGCCGCGCCGCGCGAGGCCAGCTTCGGCGACGTCGCGGGCATGCGGCTCCAGACGACGATCGACCGCCGCGACTGGGGCTTCGACTGGCAGATGCCGCTGCCGGGCGGCGGCGACGCGGTCGGCTGGGACGTGGAGATCGACATCGACCTCCTGTTCGTCCGCGAGGCCGCCGATGCGTGAGGCACCCTCGCATCGGCCGCTTGGATCGGCTTACTGATCAGGCGGCGGAATCGGCTCGGCCAGCGCGGCGCGCCCGGGAGCCGCGGGGAACGGGTCGGCGAAGTACTGGGTCTCGTGCGTCACGAGGCCGTCGGCGATCTCCATGACGCTGATCGAGTACGTGGGGACGCCGTCATAGGTGATCACGCACTCGCTCACCCACACGTCGCCGCCGCCGAGGATCCGGCGGATGGTGAAGTGGCGTTCGGCCGGGTGCCCGCCGCGTTGCGCTTGGATCTTCGCCCGGCCTCTGAAGCGCTCGCCGGACTGCGGGTAGTCCAGGATCGCGTCCGCGGCGTAGATCGCGTGTTCAGCGTCGATGTCCCCGCGTTCGGAGGCCTCCCAGTGCTGCTGGATCCCAGCCCGGACATCGGCGTCACGATCGCTTCCGCTGTTCACCCGTCAGCCCCTTTTTGGCCAGGAGGATGTCGCTGACTCGCGCGACGGATGGTAGCCGCGACCGCCGGCGACGCCACCCTGGCGGTCCTCATCAGCCGTACGCGGCCCGCCGCAAAAGCCCGAGCCCATAGCGGCGAGGCGGAACCCGTGCCGTTCAGCTCGCGTCGGCCGGCGCGGTCGCGTACTCCTCGTCGGTGACCTTGTCGCCCCAGTCCGCGGCGGGGTGGGAGTCGTCGACCTCGTTGAGCGCCAGGTGCGCCATGAAGCGGCTGGGCGCGGCGCCGTGCCAGTGCTCCTCGTCGGGCGCGAAGAACACGCGGTCGCCGGGGCGGATGACCTCGACGGGGCCGCCGCGGCGCTGGCAGAGGCCGACGCCCTCGGTGACGAAGATCGTCTGCCCGAGTGGGTGGGTGTGCCAGGCGGTGCGGGCGCCCGGGGTGAAGTGCACCAGGTTGGCCTGCACGCGCGCCGGCGCGGGCGCGGCGGCGACGGCGTCGATGTAGACGTCGCCGGTGAACCACTCCTGCGGGCCCTTGGCGGTGTCGATGCTGCTTCTCGTGATGTCCATGTGATGGGCCTTTCCGGGTTGCCTACAACATGCTTCTCAGCGCCGTCGCGCGGAGGGCTCCAGCGCCGGGCTCGCCCAGCCGCCGTCGGCGGGGTTGATGTTCGTGCCGGGCGTGACGATCTCGTCGATGCGGTCCAGGAGCGCGTCGTCCAGGACGCGGTCGGCCGCGGGGAGCTGGCTCTCGAGCTGCTCCATCGTGCGCGGCCCGATGATCGCCGCCGTCACCGCGGGGTGGTTGATGACGAAGGCGATGGCCATCTCGATCAGCGACATGCCCGCCTCGTCGGCGAGCCGGCCGAGGGCGTCGGCGGCGTCGAGCTTGCGCTGGTTGGCCGGCAGCGACATGTCATAGCGGTCGACGAGCCGGCGGCGGGCGTGCGAGGTCGGCTCGGGCACGTCGGCGTCCTTGCGGTAGCGGCCCGACAGCCACCCGCCGCTCAACGGGCTCCACGGGATGACGCCCATGCCGTACTTCGCGCAGGTGGGCAGGACCTCGGTCTCGATGCCGCGGGCGAGCATGGAGTACGGCGGCTGCTCGGTGACGAAGCGGTGCAGGCCGCGGTCGCGCGCCAGCCACTGGGCCTCGGCGATCAGCGACGGCGGGTAGGTGGAGTGCCCGATGTAGCGGACCTTGCCCTGGGCCACGAGGTCGCTCATCGCGCCGAGGGTCTCCTCCAGATCGGTGTCGGGCGTGGGACGGTGGATCTGGTACAGGTCGATGTGGTCGGTGCCCAGGCGCCGCAGCGAGCTCTCGACCTCCTCCATGATCCAGCGGCGCGAGCCGCCGCCGTGGTTGGGGTCCTCGCCCATCTGGCCCCAGACCTTGGTGGCGAGCACGACGCCGTCGCGGCGGCCGCCGGCCAGGGCCTTGCCGACGATCTCCTCCGACTCGCCCTGGGAGTAGACGTCGGCGGTGTCGATGAAGGTGATGCCGGCGTCCAGCGCGGCGTGGATGATCCGGATCGAGTCGTCGTGGTCGGTGTTGCCCCAGGCGCCGAACATCATCGCGCCGAGGCACAGCTTGCTGACCGAGACGCCCGTGCGTCCGAGGGGTCGCTGCTCCATGGGGTGCTCCTTGTTGGTGGTCAAGCGCGCGGCGCTTCGCCAGAGGCCGGCGCGGCGGTGTAGTTGGTCATGTCGATCCCGGCCTACGCGCGCGGCGCGTGGTCAGGAACGCGCCGATGTCGTTCGTGGTCTCTCTCCATGGGCTCCGTCCTCTCGTCTGCCCGCGCTCAGCGGTGGGCAACCCCGGCGCGGGCGGAGGGCGCCAGGATCGGCTCCTTGACGGGCGCGTCGCCGAGCGCCTCGTCGATGGCCGCCAGCGTGTCGTCGGTCAGCGCGATGCCGGACGCCTTGGCGTTGGCGTGGACCTGCTCGGGCCGCGAGGCGCCGACGATCGCCGAGGCGAGCTCGGGGCGGCGCAGCACCCAGGCCAGCGCGAGCTCGGCCAGCGAGAGGCCCGCCTGCTCGGCGACCGGCCGCAGGCGGTCGACGGCCGCCAGCGTGTCGTCGTTCATCACCAGGCCCATCGCGTCGCTCATGTCGCTGCTGGCCGCGCGCGAGCCGGCGGGCGGCTCCTGGCCGGCGCGGTACTTGCCGGTCAGCAGGCCCTGGGCCAGCGGCGACCAGACGATCTGGGAGATGTCGTGCTTCGCGCACAGCGGGAAGACCTCGGCCTCCGGCGCCTGCCAGAGCATGGAGTACTGCGGCTGGGAGGAGACGAACAGGTCGGGCCCGGCGATGTCGATCGCGGCCTGGATCTGCTCCGGCGTCCACTCGCTGAAGCCGAGGTACCGCGCCTTGCCGGAGGCGACGACCTGCTGGAGCGCCTCGATGGTCTCCTCGATCGCGACGTCGGGGTCGAAGCGATGCGCCTGGTAGAGGTCGACGTGATCGGTCTTCAGACGGGCCAGCGAGGCGTCGATCTGCCGGGCGATCTGGTCGGCCGACAGGCCCTGGTCGGCCGGGTCGTCGGACATCCGGCCCCAGACCTTCGTCGCCAACACGTAGGAGTCCCGCGGCCGGCCGGACAGGATCTCGCCCCACGCGGCCTCCGCGGCGCCCTGCCCGTAGACGTTGGCCGTGTCGAAGAACGTGATGCCGGCCGCGAAGGCGGCGTCCGTGCAGGCGCGGGCCTGCTCGAAGGCCACGCCGCCGGAGTAGGTGAGCCACGAGCCGAGGGAGATCTCGGAGACCTCGAGGTCGGAGGAGCCGAGCTTGCGGTAGCGCATGGCCATCACGGTAGGACGGCCGCGGCGCGGGTGGGAGACCCTGTCAGTCACCCTTTCGCCGGCCGGCGGGCGCTCGCCCTGCGCGGGTGGCCAACCGCGGCGGCCCCTGCCAGTTGGCAGGAGGAACGTACGATCGGGGGGTTGACACCGCGCGCCGGGCGCAAGAGGGTGCCCGCCGATGCTCAGCGCTCGCAAGTCTTCAGCTTTCCTCGCCGCCCTGCTCGGGTGTGCCGCCCTCGCTCCGGCCGCCGCGCACGCCGCCTGGAGCGTGTCGTCCTACACGGCCCCGTCCAACACGAGCCAGATGGCGGGTGTCGCCTGCACGACCGCGTCGAGCTGCGTCGCCGTCGGCTTCCAGTCCGGCGTGGCGTCGTTGGGGCTGTCGACGAAGTGGAACGGGAGCACCTTCACCACGCTCACGACGGCATCCTCGACCTCCGAGCTCAACGGCGTTGGGTGCAGCTCTGCGACGGCGTGCGTCGCGGTCGGCGCGAACCTCGCCAGCGGCTCGGTGCCGCACGCCGAGAGCTACAACGGCACGAGCTGGTCGAACATGACGACGGTCACCCCAGGCAGCTCGACGTTCGCCGAGCTCGACGCCGTCGCGTGTCCCAGCTCGACGTCGTGTTACGCCGTCGGCTTCTACAACACCGCCACGGCGACGGTCCCGCTGATCGAGACGTGGAACGGCACGAGCTGGTCACAGCAGACCGCGACGCTCCCGTCCGGCACGACGAACGCCAAGCTGGCCGACGTGTCCTGCACCTCGACGTCGGCGTGTACGGCGGTCGGCTACTACGACGCGACGAGCCAGCCGCGGCGCACCTTCGCCAACCGCTGGAACGGCACCTCGTGGGCCAACCAGACCGTCGCGAACCAGAGCGGGCACACCGGCTCCGAGCTGCAGGGCGTCTCCTGCACGACGGCCACCGCCTGCAACGCCGTCGGCTACTACACCGACAGCTCGAGCGTGCAGCACTCGCTGGCCCAGGTCTGGAACGGGACCTTGTGGACGCTCAAGACGGTGCCGGACCCCGCCAGCGGCTCTGGCCCGGATCTCTACGACATCTCGTGCTGGACGACGCCATCGGCGGGCTGCGCCGCGGTCGGTGGGTACACCGCGCCCGCGCCGGCGTTGAACGTCGAGCCGCTCGCCGCGTCGTGGAACGGCACGGCGTGGAGCCTGGCGACGGTGCCGAAGGCCTCGGGCATGTCCGACACCTCGCTGGCCGGCGTGTCCTGCCCGACCACCTGCATGGCCGTCGGCGCGGCGGTCCAGAGCGCTGGCGGGGGCGTGCGCCCGGCGATCGACGTCGGCCCCTAGGCCGGACCGTGGGCCGCGCCGCCCTCTCGGGCAGCGCGGCCATCGGCGCGTCGGGAGGTGCTGCTAGACCGCCTTGTTCATGTCGGTCTTGACCTCGGTGCTCGAGAGGGCGCGGTTGTAGACGCGGACCTCGTCGATGCGACCGGCGAACCACTCGCCCCAGACCTTGTTGCCGCCGATGCGCAGGGCGCCGGTGCTGGTCTTGATCGCGCCGGAGACGGCGTGGGAGCCGACCTCGGTGCCGTTGACGTAGAGGCGCAGCGTCGTGCCGTCGTACGTCGTGGCCAGGTGGCTCCAGGCGTTGACCGGGAGCTGCGCGGCCGTGCTGCGGACGTCCTGCTCGGCGGAGGTGAACGCGTAGCCCGCCGGACGGTTGGCGTCCGTGTTGGCGTACATGCCGTAGGCCAGGTCGCCGGTCTGCTCCTTGAACAGCACCGAGCTCCAGCCGCTGAGCTTGGACGGCGCGACCCACGCCTCCAGGGTCATGCCCTTGGTCAGCTGCAGCTTGGCGTTGTCGGCCACCGTCACGAGGTCGCTCGTGCCGTTGAACGTCAGCGCGCCGCCGAACTTGCCGCCGTTGGAGTGCTGCGCGCCGGTGATCGTGCCGTTCAGGCCGTTGCCGGACCGGTCGGCCGCCGTCGTGCCGGTGGTCTCGTTGAAGCCGTAGGCGGCGACGAGGCCGCCTGCGGGGGTCGGCGGCGGCGTGCTCGTGGTGGTGACCGTCCAGCTCGCCGTTGCCGGGCTGGCGTCGACGTTGCCGGCGGCGTCCTTGGCGCGGACGGAGAACGTGTGGCTGCCGACCGCGACCGAGGTGTAGGCCTTGGGCGACGTGCACACGGCGTAGGCGCCGCTGTCGAGCTTGCACTCGAAGGTGACCGCCGAGGCGTTGTCGGCGCCGGTGAAGGCGAACGACGCGTTGGTGGAGGTCGTCGACCCGCTGGTGGCCGAGGTGA
>JAOPZD010000238.1 GCA_025964295.1 Conexibacter sp. | reverse complement strand
GCGCGACGACGCCGGGCGCCCGTTCCGGCGCGAGGATCTCGAGCTGCTGGGCGAGGTCGCGGCGCGCGTCGGGCTCGTCCTGGACAACGCGCGCCTGTACGAGCGCGTGCGCATGCAGGCCACCACGCTCGAGCACGTCGACGCGGCGGTCTGCGCGGTCGACGGCGACGGCCGCATCACGGCGTTCAACCCCGCGGCGCAGCGGATGTTCGGCTTCACGGAGGCCGAGGTCCTCGGCCGCTCGCCGCTGGAGATGCTCTCGGCCGAGCCCGACGAGCGCGTCGCCGCCGCGCGCGCGACGGTCGTCGCCGAGGGCCGCCACGCGGGGCCGTGGCGCCTGCGCCGCAAGGGCGGCGAGGGCTTCGACGGCCACATCCACACCGTCGTCGTCGGCGACGAGGCCGGCGGGGTCAAGGGCATGGTCGCCGTCTACCAGGACCTCACCGAGCGCCACGCGCTGATCGCCCAGCTCGAGCGCCGCGCCGCGCAGCAGGCCGCCGTCGCCGCGCTCGGCGAGCGCGCGCTGGAGGCCGAGCACCCCTCGGCGCTCGCCGACCGCGCGGTCGAGGCGATCCGCGCCACGCTGCAGGTCGACCTCGCCGCGCTGTTCGAGCTCGTCGACGACGGCCGGACGCTGGCGCTCGGCGCCGGCGCCGGCTTCCCCGACGGCCGCGTCGGGAGCGCGACCGTGCCCGCCGGCTGGGGCGACTGCCAGGAGGGCTTCACGCTGATCCGCCGCGAGCCGGTGATCGTCGACGACGCGCGCCGCGAGCGGCGCTTCGTGCAGGCCGAGCTGGTCGGCGACCTCGGCGCGGTCAGCGGCGTCAGCGTCGTGGTGCAGGGTCGCCTGCGCACGCACGCGGTGCTGGCCGCCTACAGCGCGCGGCCGGGCGCCTTCACCCCCGACGACGTGACGTTCCTGCAGTCGCTGGCCAACGTCCTGGGCGACGCGCTGGACCGCTTCGAGAGCGACGAGGAGATCCGCCGCCGCGGCCTGCACGACCCGCTGACCGAGCTGCCCAACCGCGCGCTGGTCCTCGAGCGCCTGGCCCAGGCGGCCGACCGCGTCGACCCGGCGCGCGGCGGGATCGCGCTGCTGTTCCTCGACCTCGACCACTTCAAGAACATCAACGACGCGCTCGGCCACCGCGCGGGCGACGACGTCCTGCGCGAGGTCGCCGATCGGCTGCGCGCCGCGGTCCGCCCCGGCGACACCGTCGGGCGCTTCGGCGGCGACGAGTTCGTCGTCCTCTGCGAGGACGTCGCCGACGAGGCGATGGCGCGCGTGATCGCCGACCGGCTGTCGGGCGCCTTCGCCCAGCCGTTTCGCGCCGGCGGCGACGAGCACGTGCTCGGCGCGAGCATCGGCGTCGCGCTGACCGGCGGCGGCGAGGACGCCGACGCGCTGCTGCGCGATGCCGACGCCGCGATGTACCGCGCCAAGGAGGCGGGCCGCGCGCGGGTCGAGGTCTTCGACACGGGCATGCGCGCGTGGGCGGTCGACCGCCTGCGGACCGAGGCGGCGCTGCGCCGCGCGCTGGAGGGCGACGAGCTCGAGGTCCACTACCAGCCGGTCGTCGACCTGGCCGGCGGCGCGATCGCCGCGGTCGAGGCGCTCGTGCGCTGGCGCCATCCCGAGCGCGGGCTGCTCGGGCCCGACGCGTTCGTGGCGGTCGCCGAGGAGAGCGGGCTGATCGTGCCGCTCGGGCGCCGGGTCCTGGAGATCGCCTGCGCGCAGTCCGCGGCCTGGGCGGCGGCGCGCGGGCCGCGGCGCGCGGTGCTGCCGGTGCACGTCAACCTCTCGCCGCGCCAGCTGCACGACCAGGCGTTGGTCGAGACCGTCGAGGCGACGCTGGCGGCGACCGGCGCGGTCCCGGCCGCGCTGGCGCTGGAGATCACCGAGGGCACGCTGATCGACCGCAGCGGCGACCGGGTCCAGCTGCTCGAGCGGCTGCGCGACCTCGGCGTCGCGCTCGTGCTCGACGACTTCGGGACGGGCTGGTCGTCGCTGGCGCGGCTGGCCGAGCTGCCGATCGGCGGGCTGAAGGTCGACCGCTCGTTCGTCGCCGACATCGCTGGGCGCGGCGGGCCGATCGTCGACGCGATCGTCCGGCTGGCGCGCGCCTTCGACCTCCCGGTGGTCGCCGAGGGCATCGAGACGGCGGAGCAGCTGGCGGCGCTGACGCGGCTGGGCTGCGGGCTCGGCCAGGGCTTCCTCTTCGACCGGGCGCTGGTGGCCGAGGAGCTGACGCCGCTGGTGGTGGCGGAGGCGCCGGCCTACGCGGCGGCGGTGGTCGGCGGCGAGGCGCGGGCGGCGTAACGGCGCGGGCGGCGCCCTTCGGTGCGTTCGTGGCGCCCAGTGCGATGCGCTGGTGGTGTCGCGCAACGTGGTTCGTCGGCAATGACGGCGAGGACGCGGGGAGCGACGCCGCCGCTCGCGGTGTGGCTCGACCGCTGCGGCGGCGCGCCGGGGCGGTTCGGGGCCGAAGCAACGTCCGTGACGCTTCCCGGGGCGTGCTGGTCGACTTGTCGTGCATTGTGCCGGTCAAGTCGACCCCGTTCCGACGCTTCGGCCGCGAACGACCCTCCCCGTCCCGGCGACTTCGCGCCGCGGCCAGACCGACCCCGCTCCGAACACCGATCACCTCGCCGTCATTGCCAACCCACCGCGCACCGCGGCACCACCGGCGCACCGCACCGGACGCCACAGACGCCGGCGACGCGTGCAGAGCCCCTCAGTCCTCCCCCGACGGCCTCCGACGGTCGCGCTTGATGCTCCCGCGCTGGGACTTGGCCTCCAGCCGCCGCGTCTTCGACGCCTTCGTCGGCTTCGTCGCCCGCCGCGGCCGCGGGACGTGCAGCGCCCGCGCCAGCCGCTCCTCCAACCGCCGCAGCGCGAGCTCGCGGTTGCGGATCTGGCTGCGGGCGTCCTGCGCCACGGCGCGGACGACCGGGCCGCACCGGCCGATCACGCGCCGCTTCTGGTCCTCCGACAACGAGTCGGAGGCCGCGACGTCGAAGCTCGCCTCGATCCGCGACGCCGTGACGTTGGCGTGCTGGCCGCCCGGGCCGGAGGAGCGGCTGGCGCGCACGACGACCTCGTCGAGCGGGATGCGCACGGAGCGCGTCGGGTGCAGGGCGTCCTCGGGCATGGCGGGCGGCGGCGGCGTGGCTGGGCTACCGCCGCACATCCTCGCAGTCGGACGCCACGCGGTCGGTCCCGTCGGCCAGGACCACGTCGTGGCCCGAGCCGCACCGCACGACGTCGACCTCGCCGCGCACGACGTTGATGCGGTCGTCGCCCGAGCCGCCCGCGACGACGTCCGGCCCGAGGTTGCCGAACAGCGCGTCGTCCCCCGCGCCGCCGGAGATGTGGTCGGCGCCGCGGTCGCCGGTGATCTGGTCGTCGCCGTCGTCGCCGAAGATGCGGTCGTCGCCGGAGCGCCCGGCGATCGTGTCGTCGCCCGCGCCGCCGTGGAGCTCGTCGTCGCCCCACTCGCCGTCGACGTAGTCGTCGCCCCCGCCGCCGAAGAGCTTGTCGTCGCCCTGCTTGCCGAACTGCGAGTCCGGGCCGGGCGTGCCGCGCCGGACTTCCTTGCCGGTCGTGCCGCGGATCAGCGAGGTCGTCGTCGTGCCGGTCGCCGCCTCGGGCGGGACCGGGACGATCGACTCGCAGCCGATCAGCCGGTCGCGCGTGGGCGCGACGTCCTCGACGTAGACGGTGTCGTTGCCGTCGCCGCAGTCGACGCGGTCGGAGCTGTCGTCGGCCGCCCGGATCGTGTCGTCGCCATCGCCGCCGGAGATGTCGTCGGGGCCGGGACCGCCGACGATCGTGTCGGCGCCGTCGTCGCCGTAGATCTCGTCGGGACCGTCGCCGCCGTCGAGCAGGTCGGCGCCCGCGCCGCCCTCCATGAGGTCGTCGCCGGGACCGCCGGCGATCGTGTCGGAGCCGTTGTTGCCCTCGAGCAGGTCGCGTGCGGTGCCGCCGTCGATGAGGTCGTCGCCGTCGCCGCCGAGGATGTGCTCGGTGCCCGACTCGCCGTAGAGCTTGTCGTTGCCGTCGTTGCCCTTGATCAGGCGATCCGACCCGCGACCGCCGTGGATCGTGTCGTCGCCCGGCCCGCCGTAGAGGCGCGCGTCGTTGCCGAACGCGCCGCCGTCGATCGCGTCGTCGCCGGCCTCGCCGTAGATCCGGTCGTCGCCCTCGCCGCCGTCGAGCCTGTCGTTGCCGTCGCCGCCGTGGATGCGGTCGTTGCCGGTGCCGCCGAACGCGGTGTCGATCCCGGCGTCGCCGTTGAGCAGGTCGTTGCCCGAGGAGCCGTTGAGCGTGTCGTCGCCGGCGCCGCCGTCGAGGCGGTCGTCGTAGGGGCCGCCGTTGAGCGTGTCGTTGCCGTCGTCGCCGTGCAGGATGTCGTTCTCGCGGCCGCCGTCGAGGCGGTCGTCGCCGCCCAGGCCCTCGAGCAGGTCGGGGCTGCGCGTGCCGAGCAGGACGTCGGCGCCGTCGCCGCCCAGGACGAGCGCGAGGCCGGGCTGGATCGCGACGTCGGCGGCGCGCAGGCCCGCCGGCAGCGGCAGCGTGCCGAGGCGGTGGTGGGCGTAGGGGCTGACGAGCGACAGCGTGCCGGCGCCGCGGTCGGCGAGGTAGACGCGCGAGCCGTCGGGCGACCACGCCGGGACGCCCGGGCCGCGGGCGGCGCGGAAGGCGTGGACGTCGAGCGTGGCGAGGTCGACGATCGCGGCCTTGCTCCCGCCCGCCGCGGCGCCGAC
>JAOPZD010000226.1 GCA_025964295.1 Conexibacter sp. | reverse complement strand
ACCGCGCCCGCGCGCTCCCCGCGCTCCTCCGCCCCCTCCGCGCGCCGGACCGCGTCCCGGACCACCACCCCGCCCGCGAACCGCGCCGGCTCCGGCGGCAGGTAGCTCGGCGGCCCCTGCGTGATCGCGTTGTCGGTGTACTCATCGCGCATCCCGAGGGCCCGGCGCGCGACCATCCGCCCCAACAACACGCTGGGGCCGACGCCGTTGCCCGAGAACCCCGTCGCGTAGTGCACGTTGTCGTGGTCGCCCAGCACGCCCGCGAACGGCAGGTGCTGCGGCGCCCGATCGACCGCCCCGCCCCACGCGTGCGTGAGCGCGACGTCGGCCAGCTGCGGGAACCACCGCCGGAACCCGTCGGCCACCACCTTCACGGTCGCCGGGTCGACGAAGTGCTTGTGCAGCACGCGCCCGAACGGCCCGATCGCCCCGCCGCCGCGCCCGAAGGCGATCCGCCCGTCGCGCGTGACCTGCGCGTAGTGCACCAACAACCGGGTGTCGCCGAGCAGCTCGCCGCCCGTCCACCCCATCGCCGCGACACGGTCCGGGATCGGCTCGGTGAGCACGATGTGCGACCCGACCGGGACGACGGCCCGCCGCAGCTCGCGCAGCCGCGCCGACCACGCGCCCAGCGCCAGCACGACGGCGCCCGCCTGGATGAGCCCCGCCGGCGTCCGCACCACCGCGACCGGTCCGCCGCACTGCAGCCCGACCATCGGCGTGTTCTCATACACCTCGACCCCGCGCCGCAGCAGCGCCCGCCGCAGCCCGCGCGCCAGCAGCGCCGGCTGGACCGCCGCCGCGTCGGTCAGCCGCACGCCGCCGACGATCAGCGGCGAGCCGGTCCGCGCGCGCAGCTCCTCGACGCCCAGCGGCTCCAGGAAGCCCGGCCGCCCGACCGCCTCGCCGGCCGCGATCTGCGGGTCCCACGCCCCCATCTGCGCGGACGCCGTCGCCGTCCAGAACCCGCCGGCGCGCCGCAGGTGGCAGTCGATGCCCTCGGCCTCGCACACCTCCGCGATGCGGCCGATCGCCCACGTCGACCGCTCCGCGAGCCAGGCGGCCTGCGCCGGCCCGAACCGCGCCGTCAGCTCCGCCAGCTCGTCGTGCCAGCTCGTCACCCACCCGCCGTTGCGCCCGCTGGCGCCGAACCCGCACTGCGCCGCGTCGATGACCACCACCTTGGCGTCCGGCGCGCGCTCGATCGCCTCATAGGCCGCCCACAGCCCCGCGAAGCCCCCGCCGACGACGCACACGTCGGCCTTCACCGCGCCCGCGAGCGGCGGGCACGGCCCGCCGTCGTCGGCCTGCGCCAGCGCCTGCTGGAGCCAGAAGACCGACCCCGCGGTGGCGGTGACGCTCATGCCGGCGCGGCGACGACGACCTGCTCGATGAGGTCGGCCGAGCGCGCGGTGCCCGGCGCGGCCTGCAGCTCACGGGCGCCGGCGGCCAGGCGCTCGCGCAGCGCGTCGTCGCCGAGCAGGCGGTCGACGGCGTCGCGCAGCTCCTGCGGCGCGTGCCCGTAGGTGTCGAGCCGGAGGCCGAGGCCCGTCTCGTCGATGCGCTGGGCGTTGTCGTACTGGTCCCAGAACAGCGGGAGCACGACCATCGGCTTGCCGAAGTGCAGGCACTCGGTGACGGTGTTGTTGCCGCCGTGGGTGATGACGAGGTCGACGTGCGGCAGGACCGAGGTCTGCGGAAGGAACTCCGCGCCGTCCATGTTGTCATACAGCTTGATCTGCTCGTGCTGCGGGCCCTTGGAGACGATGACGCGGTGCCCCGACCCGGCCATCGTGTCGACGAGGCGCTGCAGGAGCTCGACGTCGCCGGAGCCCAGCGAGCCGAGGCTGAGGTAGATCAGCCGCCCCGGCCCGTCGCGCAGCGCCTCCGGGACCTCGTAGGCCTCGTCGGTCGCGCGGACGCTGGTCTGCAGGTTGTGCCAGGTCGGGCCGAGCGGGCGCTCGCGCGCGTAGTCCACCATGTCGGGGTAGAGGTACAGGTTGAGCCACGCGGACTCGTGGACGAGCTCGCCGGGCGGCAGCGCCGGCGCGCCGCGCTCCTCGCAGAACGCGCTGAACGACGCGTGCAGCTCCGCGTGCGCGGCCTCGTACTCGGCCAGGTAGGCGGGCCAGCCGCTGCGGTCGGCGACCGGGTAGCCCGAGAACGCCGGGGGCACGTTGGGGTCCTTGATCTCCGCCGGGTGGCAGGAGACGACGCGGACCCACGGCCTCCCGCTCGCCAGGATCGCCGGGAACGTCACGACGTTGTCCTCCACGATGACATCGGGCTGCAGCTCGTCGAAGATCTCGCGCAGCCGGTCGTCCACATGGCGCGCGCCGTCGACCAGCGCCGCGAAGGTCGGGGTGATGAACGTGCGCAGCTGCTCGATCGTCGGCGTCCGGAAGACCGGCGCGGTCTCGCGGATGAAGTCCTTCCAGAACTGGCCGGGCTCCTCCTCGACCTCCGGCGGCGGGGTGAGCCGCATCAGGCGCTCCTCGAAGCCCTGCGCCGCGAGCGTCCCGGCGAAGGACTCCTCGATGAGGAAGACCACGCGATGCCCGCGCCGGCGCAGGACGTCGCCGATGCCGACGCAGTTGTTGGTGGGGCCGTAGGCGCCCTCGGGGAAGAAGACGATGGTCTTGGCCTGCTCGTTCATGTCCTACTGCTCCTCCGGACCGTCGGCGGTGGTCGCGACTTCGCCAACGCCCCAGCCATAGGCCATCTTGTGGATCTCCAGCACCAGGAAGGACTCCGTCGACACCACGCCGTCGACGCTGTGCAGCCGCTTGGTCAGCAGCTCCGTGAAGTGCGCCGTGTCGCGGCAGACGACCTCGACGATCATGTCGTAGGACCCGGCGATGGCGGCCACGTAGGACGTCTCCGGGATCGCGGTGACCGCCTCGCAGACGGCGTCGAGCGCGCCGGGGCGCACCTTGACGCCGATCAAGGCCATGCGGTCGAAGCCGATCCGCAGCGGGTCGGCGATGCCGACGACCTGCAGGACGCCCGCCTGCTCGAGGCGCTGGGCGCGGTAGCGCACGACGCTCTCCGAGACGCCGAGCTCGGCGGCGATCCGGCTGTACGGACGGCGCCCGTCCGCCTGCAGCGCACCGATGATGCGCTTGTCGGTCTCGTCGAGCTTTACGAATTCCATGAGGCTGGCGCTGTGATGTTGCGTGATCTAGGGTCGATGGCCGCAGAAGTATCGGAATCAGCAGAGTGATGTCAAGCGAGATCGACGTGGAGGCGCTGCGCGAGGCGCGCTGGTTCGCCGGCAAGGACCGGCGGATCGATGGCGCGCGCGTGGTGGCGACGTTCGCCGGCGGGGCGCTGCGGGTCGCGGAGGTGTCGTATGCGCGGCACGGCGCGGCGGAGCGCTACCTGCTGCTCGCCGAGGACCTCGCGTGGACGCCGCTGCTGGCCGCGCTGCGCTCGGGGGCGCTCGCCTCGGCGTCCGGGCGGATCGAGCTGCGCGCGAGCGACCCGGAGCTGCTGGCGGCGCAGGGCCCCGAGCGCGTGCCGTCCACCGACCAGAGCAACACGCTCGTGACGATCGGCGACCGGCTGCTGATCAAGGCCTACAGGAAGCTCGAGGCGGGCGTCCACCCCGAGGTCGAGCTGGGCGCGGCGCTGCGCGGCACCGGCGCGCCCGTGCCCCGGCACGCGGGCTCGCTGCACTGGATCGCGCCCGACGGGTCCGAGACGGCGATCGCGCTGCTCCAGGAGTTCCTCGGCGGCGCGGCGTCGGGGTGGGAGGAGCCGATCGAGGCCGCCGCCGCGCACCTGCGGCCGGGGACGGCGGCGAGCGACGGCGCGAGCACGCCGTACGCCGAGGCCGGCGCCGCCGCGGGGGCGCTGCACGCCGCGCTGGCACGGCGGCTGGGGACCGAGGTCGACGCCACCGCGCCGGCGC
>JAOPZD010000213.1 GCA_025964295.1 Conexibacter sp. | reverse complement strand
GGCGAGCAGGCGCTCGACGGCGGCGGCGACGCCGCGCGGCTCGGCGGCGCAGAGGATGCGGGTCAGCTGGAGCGTCATCGCTTCGGTCGGTAGGCCGTCCGGGCGGCCGGGCAAGCCGCCGCGCGCGCGGTTTGCCCCCACCCCGCCCCGGCCTACCGACGAGGACGAGACCATGGACTACGACAGCTTCCTCGACGTGGTGGCGACCGAGGGGCACCTGCCCCGCGAGGACGCCGAGCGTGCGGTCCGCGCGGTGCTCGAGACGCTCGCCGAGCGCATCGACCGCGAGGAGGCGCGCCAGCTGGCGGCGCAGCTGCCGCCCGAGGTCGCGCCGTGGATCGCCACGATGACCCCGGCGGCGGGCTTCGACGCCGACGAGCTCCTGCGCCGCGTCGCCGAACGCGGGGGCACCGACCTGCGCCAGGCGCGCCGCGACGTGCCCGCCGTCCTGGACGCGCTGTCGCGCGCGGTCTCCCAGGACGAGTGGGACGACATGGTCGCCGAGCTGCCCCAGAGCTTCGCGCCGCTGCTGCCGCGCGGACCGTGGATCGAGGTCCCCGAGCCCGACGGCCTGATCGACGCCGTCGCCGAGCGCGCGGGCCTGGACCGCGCCGGCGCGCGCCGCGCGACCGAGGCGGTGCTCGAGACGCTGGCCGAGCGCATCGCCGGCGGCGAGGTCGACGACCTCATCGCGCGCCTGCCGACCGAGCTGCACCCGCCGCTGCAGCGCGGCCGCGCGGCGTCCGGCGGCCAGGCCACGCGGATGGCGCTGGACGCGTTCCTTCACCGGATCGCCGAGCGCGAGGGCGTCGCCGACCGCGAGGCGACCGAGCACGCGCGCGCGGTCGTGCACACCCTGCACGACGCGGTGGGCGACCAGGAGTTCCTGGACATCACCGCCGAGCTGCCCGCCGACTACGTCCGCACGCTGGCGCGCTGAGCGCGCCGACCCGGCGCCTCGCGATCACGCCGCCGCGCCCACGGGCCTGGCCCCCTCCTGGCCCTGGCCGCCCACGCGGTCCTCGGCGTTGGCCCACGTGACGACCAGCTCGCCGTCGCGCACGTCGAGGCGGATCGACGCCCCGTCGCGGATGTCGCCGGCCAGCAGGGCGCGCCCGATCCGCGTCTCGACCTCGCGCTGGATGTAGCGCCGCAGCGGGCGCGCCCCGTAGACCGGGTCGTAGCCGTGCTCGGCGATGTGGTGCAGCGCCGCGTCGCTGAGCTCGAGCCCCATGCGACGGTCCTCCAGCCGCCTGCGCACGCTGCCGATCTGCAGCGCGGCGATGCGCTCGATTTCGGCCAGGGTCAGCGGCTTGAACATGATGATGTCGTCGACGCGGTTGAGGAACTCCGGCCGGAAGTGGCCGCGCAGGTCGCCCATCACGCGGTCGCGCGCCTCCTCGACGATCTCGCCGCGGTCGTTCATGCCGTCCAGCAGGTGCAGCGAGCCGATGTTGGAGGTCATGATCACGACCGTGTTCTGGAAGTTGACCGTGCGCCCCTGGGCGTCGGTCAGCCGGCCGTCGTCGAGGATCGCCAGCAGCGCGTTGAAGACGTCGGGGTGGGCCTTCTCGATCTCGTCGAACAGGACCACCGAGTACGGCTTGCGCCGCACCGCCTCGGTCAGCTGGCCGCCCTCCTCGAAGCCCACGTAGCCGGGAGGCGCGCCCATCAGCCGGCTGACCGTGTGGCGCTCCTGGTACTCGGACATGTCGAGCCGGACCATGTTGTCCTCGGAGTCGAACAGCGTCGCGGCCAACGCGCGCGCCAGCTCGGTCTTGCCGACGCCGGTCGGCCCCAGGAAGATGAACGAGCCGATCGGGCGGCGCGGGTCCTTGATCCCCGAGCGCGCCCGGATGACGGCGTCGGCGACGAGCTGGACGGCCTCGTCCTGGCCGATGACGCGCTCGTGCAGGACCTCGTCGAGGCGCAGCAGCTTCTCGCGCTCGCCCTCGACCAGCCGGGCCATCGGGATGCCCGTCCAGCGGGCGACGACCGCGGCGATCTCGTCCTCGGTGACCTCTTCGCGCAGCAGCCGCGTCTGGCCCTGCTTGCCCTCCAGGCGCTCCTCCTCGCCGCGCAGGCGCTGCTCGAGCTGGGGCAGCTTGCCGTGGCGCAGCTCGGCCGCCCGGTTGAGGTCGTAGGCGCGCTCGGCCTCCTCGATCTGGTGGCGCAGGTCCTCCAGCTCGGCGCGCAGCGCCTGGAGCTTGCGGATCGCGTTGCGCTCGGCCTCCCACTGCGCGGTCATGGCGTCGGCCTGCGCGCGCAGGTCGGCGAGCTCCTTGCGCAGCGCCTCCAGGCGCTCCTGGCTGGCCGGGTCGGTCTCCTGCTTCAGCGCGGCCTCCTCGATCTCCAGCTGCATGACGCGACGGGTGATCGCGTCGAGCTCCTGGGGCATGGAGTCGATCTCGGTGCGGATGACCGCGCAGGCCTCGTCGACGAGGTCGATGGCCTGGTCGGGGAGGAAGCGGTCGGTGATGTAGCGGTCGCTCAGCGTGGCGGCGGCGACCAGCGCGGCGTCCTGGATCCGGACGCCGTGATGGACCTCGAAGCGCTCGCGCAGCCCGCGCAGGATCGAGATCGCGTCCTGCACGCTGGGCTCGTCGACGAGCACCGGCTGGAAGCGCCGCTCCAGCGCCGCGTCCTTCTCGATGTGCTTGCGGTACTCGTCCAGCGTGGTCGCGCCGATGCAGTGCAGCTCGCCGCGCGCGAGCATCGGCTTGAGCATGTTGCCCGCGTCCATCGCGCCCTCGGCGCCGCCCGCGCCGACCACCGTGTGCAGCTCGTCGATGAACATCAGGATGCGTCCCTCGGCGGCCTTGACCTCGCCGAGCACCGCCTGCAGGCGCTCCTCGAACTCGCCGCGGTACTTCGCGCCCGCGAGCAGCAGCCCGAGGTCGAGCGAGAACACCGTCTTGTCGCGCAGGCCCTCGGGCACGTCGGCGCGCACGATGCGCTGGGCGAGCCCCTCGACGATCGCGGTCTTGCCGACGCCCGGGTCGCCGACGAGCACGGGGTTGTTCTTGGTCTTGCGCGAGAGGATCTGGATGATGCGGCGGATCTCCTCGTCGCGCCCGATGACCGGGTCCATGCGCCCCAGCCGCGCCTCGGCGACGAGGTCGCGGCCGTACTTCTCCAGCGCCTCGTAGGAGGACTCCGGCGTCGCGCTGGTGACGCGCTGGCTGCCGCGGATCTCGGTCAGCGCCGCCAGGAAGCGCTCGCGCGTGACGCCGTGCTCGGCCAGCAGGCGCCCGCCGCCGGTTCGCGCGCCGCCGGCCATCATCGCCAGCAGCAGGTGCTCGACCGAGACGTACTCGTCCTTGAGGCGCTCGGCCTCCTGCTCGGCGTCGTCGAGCATCAGGCCCAGCGCGCGCGAGACCGACGCCTGGCCGGCGCCCGAGCCGCTCACGCGCGGGCGGCGCTCCAGCGCCTCCTCGGTCGCGCGGCGCAGCGCGCCGACGTCGACGTCCATCCGCGCGAGCAGGCGCCCGACGAGGCCGTCGGGCTGGTCGAGCAGCGCGAGCAGCAGGTGCTCGACGTCGATCTCGGTGTGCCCGTGGCGCAGCGCCTTGGTCTGGGCGTCGTGCAGCGCCTCCTGGGACTTCTGGGTCAGCTTGTTGGGGTCCATGGCAACTCACCTCGGGCGGGGTCGTTCGAACGCGGAGCGCTGCGCCAGCCGCTCCTCCAGGTCGTCGATGCGGGCCAGCAGCTCGCAGGCGAGCACGGCGCCGGCGTAGTCGAGGCCGAGGTCGCGGCGCAGGCGGACCGCGCGGGCCAGCAGCGCGGGCGACGCCGACGAGTAGCCGGCGCGGACGAGGCCGAGGCGGATCAGGCGCCGCACGACCTCGGGGTGCACCCCGGACTCGCGCGCCAGCCGCTCCACGGCGGCGGTCGACGCGGCGGCCTGGAGGCTGCGCGAGCGGACCGACGGGCGGACGGAGGCGACGGTCATGCGGCGGCCCTGCGCGGGTCGAAGTCCGACACCTCGGCCAGCCGCTCGTAGGCCTTGCGCTCGTCGCGCTTGAGCTTCTTGGGCACCATGATCCGCACGACCGCGTGGAGGTCGCCGCGCTGGCCGTCGCGGTCGGGCATGCCCTGGCCCTTCAGACGCAGGCGGCGGCCGCAGGACGAGCCGGACGGGACCTTGACGCTCGCCGTGCCGTCGAGGGTCCGGACCGGGACGCTCGCGCCCAGCGCGGCCTCCCACGGCGCGACCGGCAGGTCGGTCTCCAGGTCGCGGCCGTCGAGGCGCAGGCGCGGATGCGGCAACAGGCGCACGCGGAGCAGGAGGTCGCCGGGCGGGCCGCCGCCGGCGCCGGGGCTGCCCTCGCCGGCCAGCCGGATGCGCTGGCCGTCGCGCACGCCGCGCGGGATCGTCACCTCGTAGTCGCGGCCGTCGCCGAGCGTGATCTTGCGCTTGCCGCCGCGCAAGGCCTCCTCGAGCGTGAGGTCGAGCGTCGCCTCCTGGTCGGAGCCGCGCAGCGAGAAGCCGTTGGCGCCGCCGCCCCCTGTCCGGCGGCGGCCGCCACGGGAGGAGGCGCGACCGCCGCCGAACAGGCTCTCGAAGAAGTCGCTGAAGTCGGCGTCGCCGCCGGTGCCGAAGTCGAAGCGGACGTCGCCGTCGCCGAAGCCGTCGGATGCGCCGCCGCGCCCGCCCGCGCCGCGTCCGCGGAACCCCTCCGCCCCGCTGACCTCCTGGTCCGCGCGCCAGTTCGGCCCGAGCCGGTCGTACCGCGCGCGCTTCTC
>JAOPZD010000215.1 GCA_025964295.1 Conexibacter sp. | reverse complement strand
GCCGCGCCGACGCGCTGCCGGACTCCGCCCGGGCGCAGGTCGCCCACGGGGCGGGCCCGGACCTGGGCGCCAACCCGGACCTCGCCCGCCACGCGCTGACCACTGCGCTGGGCGAGGAGCTCTACGTCGTCCCGGCCCGCGGCTGGGTGTGCCTGACGTCGACGGCCGCGGCCGGGTCGTGCACGCCGACCGACCGCATCGCCGAGGGCTTCGCGGTCAGCCTGCAGCAGATCCCGTCGGGCTACCGGCTCAGCGGCCTGGTGCCCGACGGCGTCTCGCGCGTGGAGGTCCGCGGCGCGGGGCCGGAGACGGCGTCGGCCGAGGTCGCCGACAACGTCTGGCGCACCGACGTGACGTTCACGCCCGCCCGCGTGGCGTGGACCGGCGGCGCGGGGGAGAAGGTCGTGCCGGTGACGCCGCCGCCGGCGGCGCCGACCGCCGCCGGTTAGGCGTCGGCCTGCTTACCGGCCTTGGGCTTGGAGCGGCGGCGCTCGTTCTTGAGGAGCGAGCTCGCCGTCTCCTGGCCCACGTAGGGCAGCAGGACGGAGAAGAGGAGGTCGGGCAGCAGGCCGGGCAGCTCGTCGCCGCGCCCCTGCAGGACGCGCGAGTAGACGACCTCGTAGATGCCGCCGACCAGCGTCTCGGCGGTCAGCGCCGGCGGGAGCTTGGCCTTCGGCAGCTCCTCGGCGGCCGCGCGCTCGATCATCTCGGCGAAGGCCGCCATCGTGCGGTTGCGGCGCTCGATCGCGTTGGAGCCCGCCGCCATCACCTCGACGATGCACATGTCGGCGAACGCCGGCTCCTCGGCGATGAAGTTCAGGAACGAGGCGAGGCTGTCGCGCAGGCGCGCGACGAGGCCGTCGGCCGCCTCGTAGGACGCGTAGACCTTCGTCAGCAGCTGCTTGGTGACCTCGTCGTAGGCGGCGAGGTAGACGTCTTCCTTGCCGCGGAAGTTGTCATAGAACGTCCGCCGGGAGACACCGGAGGTCACCACGATGTCCTCGACGCTCATCGCGACGTAGCCCGCGGCGCTGCACACGTCGGCCACCGCCGCCAGGATGCGCTGGCGCTGGTTTTCCACGACGAACTGGCGCGACAGGCCGTGACGGCCGGCCGGCAGCTGGTAGGGCTCGCGCTGACGCTTCTTCGGGGGCTGCTCAGGCAAGGCGGACGGAAACATACATGTCTCGTCGGCCGCCGCGCATGTCAGGGCGCTGGAACCGCTCGCTGGGCCGCCGTCAGCGTCACCCGCTGATACTCCGCGTCAGCCACCTCGGGACCGACGAACGGCAGCAGCGCGCTGTGCAGCAGGGACGGGAGGAGCGTCGGGAGCTCCTCCGTGCGGTGCGTCGTCACCCGCGAGTAGATGACCTCGTAGATGCCGCCCACGATCGCCTCGACGGCCACCGGCGGGGCGATCGAAGTCGCCAGGGCGTCGCCGGGCGGCGGCTGGATCAGCGCCTGGAAGGCCTCCATCGCGGCCGTGCGTCGCGCGAGCGCGCGCGGGCCCGCGGCAAGCGCCTCCACGACGCAGACCTGGGCGAGCACCGGCTCGGCGGCCAGGAGGTTGAGGAACGCGGCGAGCCCGCGGCGCACGCGCGACGTCCACGACTCGCCCGTCGCGAAGGCCGTGGTGACGCCGGTGAGCAGCTGGTCGAGCACGAGCTCGTAGGCCGCCAGGAACGCCTCTTCCTTGTTGGCGAAGTGGTCGTAGAACGTCCGCCGCGACACGCCGGCGACCGCGATGACGTCCTCGATCCGCATCGCCGCGTAGCCGGAGCGGCTGGCCGCCTGGAGCACCGCGTCGAGGATCCGCTCGCGCTGATTGGAGACCACGAAGGCGCGCGGCAGACCGTGGCGACCCGCCGGAAGCTGGTGCGGCGCGCGATTGTGGGTCGTACGGTGCTCCACGAGTCAAAACATACTGCTGTTTCTCACCTTGCGCCAGTGTTGCGACGGGCGCAAAGCACCCGGTCGGGCGTGGGTCAGGCGCCGGACCGACCGCTCAAGGTCCGTCACAACGGTCGACGTCGTGGCTCTTAGGGGGAGTGTGGGTCGATCCGGCGGTCCGCAGAACCGCCGGCAAGCGAAGATTTGGGGGAGTTGGATGCTGAGCGAGGTCCTGTCCGGAGCGCGTGCGTGCTCGCCGGATTGCATGACATGCGACCGCCTGCGTGCCGCGGCCGCGCCCGCGGTCCTGATGACCGGGGGCGCCGACGTGACGATCGCCGACCTGGCCGCCGCCGCAGGGGTGCCGGCCTCGGTTGCCGCGGGGCACTGCCCCGAGGGCGCCGCGAGCGTGGTGGCCGACGCCTACCGCCGCGCCGCCGGCGAGCTGTTCGGTGAGTACGCGGCGTCGTTCCGCCTGGCCGACTCCTGGCCGGAGAAGCTCGGCGCCGCCCTGCAGCGCATGTTGCGGCGCCTGGCCGAGGAGCCCGCGGTGGCGCACCTCTGCTTCGTCGCGCCGGCCGGCGGCGACGAGCAGCTGCGCGACATCCGCGAGGCGTTCCGCGCCCGCTACGTCGAGCTGCTGGCGACCGAGCAGGGCCGCCACCTCGACGACGACGAGGAGCTGCTGCCCGAGCTCCAGCTGGAGCTGATGGTCGGCGCGGTGTTCCGCACGATCGGCGCGCTGGTGGCCGAGGGCCGCGCGCCCGAGCTGCCGACGATGCTCGAGGACGTGACGTTCTCCGCGCAGGTCTTCGAGCCCCGGGTCGCGCTCACGGCGTGAG
>JAOPZD010000208.1 GCA_025964295.1 Conexibacter sp. | reverse complement strand
GGGCGGTACCGGGCAGATCGCCATCCACGGGGTGAGGAACCTCGGCGGGAAGCCGGGTACCGCGGTCTCGCACGGCTGCATCCGCCTCGGGGATGCCGCCATCCGGTGGCTAGCCAGCCACGTCGGGGCAGGCGTGCCGGTAACGGTGGCGCAGTAGCGCAGGCGTCAGACGCTACCGACGCGATGCACCTGGTCCAGCACCGGGGTGCCCCCGAAGGGCCGGGGTCAGGCCCTCGCGGTAAGCGTGCCCTCGGGCATTTCTTGGATTCCCCCTCGGTTTGGTGGTCAGGGCGATCTATTCGGGCATTGGCGGAGTTGGGTTTCTAGGGTCGTCCGGCAGACTGGCCGCAGCGCCAGCCGCCGCAGCTCCCTGACCAAGGCCGGGTAGGACCGGTCAAAACCAGCCGCGGCAAGCTCGTCTAGGAGCGTGACCGCGGGCAGATGCAGGTCCTCGGCGAACCCTCGCGGTGATGTAGCCGCGGAACGGCTCAAGACAGCTCGGCGCCCGCTCCCGCACCGGCACCTGACCCTTCACGTACTTCGCGACCGTCTTGCGATCCCGTCCGGTGTGACGGCTGATCGAAGACACCGACCAGCCCCTCGCGTGCAACGCGTGGATCTCCACGTCGTCCTCCTGTGTGAGCATCCCCCTGAGGACCCCTTCCTCAGTCGCTGGCCTCGCAACCGCGACCTTGGTGGGGGCCCCTGACAGAACCGCGCACGCGGTAGGCGGGACAGAGACTCGCCCCCGCCGGGGCTCACCTCCGTCCCGCCTACCGCGACCCTTCTACGACCCTGCCGCCTGGGGAATTCTTGTGATCAGAAGTGGGGAGGAAACCGCGATCCGGGGCAGGCGAGCAGAAGGCAACGCAGTGATCTGCTGGCAGAGCAACGCGTCATCGTGGACATGACTTGACTCTCTTCTCGGCAGAGTCGCGTCCGGTCAGGGTTTGCCTTCGCCGGCGCCTCGTTCTCGGCGGCGAGGACCTGCCGTATCGCGGTCTCCGCTACCGGCTGCTGGGCACGTGGCCGAGCATGTCGCGGCAGAGGTGCACTGGTGGCCGATGATTCTTCCGCTCTCTGCTGGTCTGTACGCCATAACGACTCATGGGAGGCTGACACATGCGGAAACTGACCTTTGCCATGAACGTGAGCCTGGACGGCTACATCGCCGCGCCCGGCGACGACCTCGGCTGGAGCGTGCCGAGCGACGAGCTGTTCCAGTGGTGGTCAGACCGGGTGGGGGCGACGGGCCTTGCGCTGTACGGGCGCAAGCTGTGGGAGGGGATGAGCTCCCACTGGCCGACCGCCGACCAGCAGCCTGGCACCACACCGGCGGAGATCGAGTTCGCCCGCCGGTGGCGGGAAATGCCGAAGGTGGTGTTCTCCTCGACGACGAGCGCGGTCGATTGGAACACCCGCCTGGTCACCGGTGACGCGGTCACCGAGATCACCAGGCTCAAGGCCGAGGATGGCGGCCCCATTGACATCGGCGGCGCCACACTCGCCGCAGCGGCCATGCGGGCCGGGCTGATCGACGAGTACGTGCTGGTCACCGCACCGGTCTTGGTGGGCGGCGGCACGCCGTTCTTCACGGCCTTGGACAACTGGGTGAACCTGAGCCTGGTGGAGACCCGGACGTTTCCCCACGGCGTGGTCCTGACCAGGTATGAGACCGGGCGTTGAGTGCCTGACGTCGGACCGGCGCCACTCGTATTCGATGCAGCTCGCGCGAGAGTTTTGGTCCTGTTGCCGTGACAACGCGCGGGCTGTGAGGCCCGGTCGTCGGTGGTCGCGGTGACCGCTCGGACTTCCCCTTTGCGCGAAGCGGACAAGCGCCGGCACGCGAAAGGAGCAGCCGCAGGCTGGGGAGGAAGCGACGTTGCTCACGAGCACGACCCAGCTGGTTACCTCAAGAGCTTCAGCGATTGCGATGAGCAGGACGTCGGGCCGGCGGTAGCGGCCTCGCGAACGCCAGTTGGTCGCGCTCTAAGGGCGGGCGTGGTGGTTCAGGCGTCGGCCGGCGGCGTCGTACCAGACCGTCCCGAGCTGGGACTGGATGCCGGGGACGGCGAAGCGGTAGACGTTGTGACGCACAGGGACGGTCAGCGTCCGGCCGTGCCGGAGGTTGACCGTTACCTTCGCCACGCCGTCAGGGACGAGCGTCGCGTAGTGCGTCAGCGGCCCGTGGTCGTAGTCCACGGGTCCCGTGATGACCCGGCTTTCGCCCGTACCGGCCCGAATGCCGGTCGTGCGAAGGGTTGCGGTCGTGCCGCAAGTACTGCCCCTCCCGTAGCTGCCGCGAAAGCGGATCGTCGGACGGCCTGGGCGGGGGATCTTGGTTGCAGGCATGTAGGCAATGGTGTGCAGGCAGAGGACGTCTCGCGTCGCGCGTTTCCGGTAGCGCGGCTCGTAGGATCCGGTCCGCTCAGCCGGGACGAGGATCGTCGCAGACTGCGAGCCCTGGTCGATCACGCGGATCGCATCGACGTGCACGCCATTCACGAGGGAGCGGTCGAGCCGCCGAAGGGCCATCCGCACGAGCCGGCCGCGGTCAGCGTCGGTCTGCGGCCGGCGCAGCACTGCCAGCATCGCGAGTTGCTCGGCGGGAACCGCGGCGGCCGCCGCGCGCGGACGGTCTTGACGGTCCGGAGAGCCGAGCTGCGGGTGCCAGCCCGTAGTTGTCGCGGCAACCGCGGTCCCGCTGGCGATGACCGCCCCAAGAGCCAGTAGCCCGGCGCGGCGGGACGGTCGCCAACTCTGGGCGATGGGCCGGTCTGCCGGAGGCGGGGGTGATGCATACAGCGCCTGGAGGCGCTCAACACTTGTGGCTGGCGGATCGCAGCTGTTGCCTGGCAACGGCGGGTAGGCGTCGCGGAGTCGGGCAAGGTCGCGGTCGGTCATGGGTTGCTCCCGGCGGGCAGCGCGGTCGTCGGTGCGGTCTCGATTGTTGGCAGAGCGCGCTTCAAATGGGTCCGGGCTCGGTGCAGGCGCGAGCGAACCGTGCCGACTCGGATCCCGAGGGCGGCGGCAATCTCCTCGTAGCCAAGGTCCGCCCAGGCATGCAGAAGGAGAACCTCAAGCTGCTCGCGCGGCAGCTCTCTGAGCAGGGCGCCGAGCGCCGGATCAGCAGGCAGGCCCGGCGGCGCGACGCTTATCTCACCCGGAACCGCCGCCACCGACCGGCGTCCACGAGCGCGAAGCTCGTCGCGCAGGAGGTTCGTAGCGATCTGGAACAACCACGGGCGGACGCCGTGCCCTTGGTCGCAAAAGCGGGCCCTCGCCGCAAAAGCACGGACGAACGTCTCTGCAGCAAGGTCCTCGGCCAAGGCTGGCTCCCCGATCCGCGCGTACAGGTAACGGCGGATCGCGGTGTGGTGGCGCACGAAGAGAGCATCGAACGCTGCGGGCTCGCGTAGCGAGCGCTGCAGGGCCTGGATGTCCTCGTCGTTAGTCATTCACGACCTGCAACGCACGACTGCTCCCGTAGGTTCCCACGACGTCGGCGCACGCCCGCGCCTAACGGTGCCGCGGGCCGCCGCTCCCTCACCAGACGCGTCCACTGTCGCACGCACCGGGGGCCGGGCTAAGTTGTTCCGCGGGCCCGGGCTGGCTTAGATCGTGAAGGCGGGTCGCGGGGCGACGAACGACGGTGATCTGCCAGCGGGGCGGCCAGCGCGTCTGGGCGTGTCGAGTTCGGCACTCGTCACACTTCGGTCGCTAGTGCGTAACACGTGATGATGAACCGCTCCGCCGACGAGGACGACTGCCTGCTTCTCGCTGCGGGAGCCGGCGACGTTCGCGCCCTGGAGCAGTTCTACGACCGGTGGCTTGGTCCTGTGACCGGCTTTCATCTGCGGCGCACTGAGCGGTCCGATGTCGCTTTTGACCTGACGGCCGAAACGTTCGCCGCGGTCGTGATGAGCTGCTCGACGTTTGACCCGGCGCGCGGGGCCGCGGCGTCGTGGCTGTTCACGATTGCCGCGAACAAGCTCCGGGACAGTGTCCGGCGCGGCCAGGTCGAAGACGCTGCCCGCCGACGACTGAGGCATGAGCCGATAGCCCTGGAGGACGAGGACCTCGAGCGAGTGGAGGAGCTCGCTTCGCGTTCCAGTGAGGGCGACGTCATGCAACACCTGAAAGATCTGCCAGCGGCGCAACGCGACGCGGTGATAGCCCGCGTGCTGAACGAGCGGCCTTATACGGAGATCGCAGCGGAGCTGCGCTGCTCATCGGCCGTCGTGCGTCAGCGCGTACGGCGCGGACTGCTCGCGCTGCGAACCCGACTTCAGGAGACACCATGAGCGCCCACGACGAACTACGCCGTCAACTCGCGCAAAGCACCGTCGAGCAAGCTGCGGGCAAGCCCCCGGTTCTCTCGCGCGGCCCCCGAGGTCCCCGTCGGTGGGGACTTCTCCTTGCGCCGATTCTCGTAGTGGGGTCTGTCGGCGGAGCTGCGGCTCTAAGCAGCAACGGAGCAACGTCGGACGCCACAGCGCGGGAGCTTCACAACGATGCACGCAGCCAAACTGAGCAGCTCCGCGTTTGCCAGCGGCCACGAGTGCTTGCCGGCGCGACTCTGGTAGACGGAGACATTCCGCCGGAAGCCATCCGAGAGCTGCCTGGCCTCGCGGAACCGTCGTTCGTCCCGGCCACACTCCCCGATTCCGTAGTCCGGCTGCTCGGTCCCGCCCGCATCATCCGACAAAGCCTCCTTACCGCCGTCTTCCCAGGTGACCTACGGATCGTTGTCGCAGTGTCTGACGGCACCGCGATCTCCGAAGTGGCCGACCCCCGGCGCTGCTTGGCTGCACGCGAGACCTACGTCGCGCAGCGCCCTGCCCGCGACGCTGCCCGGGACCGCGCCATTGCTGACCTGCGGCAAGACGAAGACGTGCGACCAAGCAGCCAATTCCTCCGCGTTTGGCGTTTGCGTGAGACGCCCGGCAAGGAAAGCGGGGCGGGCTTCAGCTTCCCTATCCGAGCGGGACACCCAATCCACGTCAAGGTGCTTGGCACCGAAGGCGGCGGCTACTTCGGCATCGCTAAGCCGTCAACCCGAACGATCACCGTCATCGCTCGCCAAACAGGCAAGCGGATGCTCCGCGTCCGGCCGTCGAACGGACTCTTCGGCTTCCGTGCCCCGCGAGGCGCCAGGCCCCTTCGACTCGAACAGCGCGACGCCGAAGGCACGCTGATCGCACGCAACGCCCTCCGTTAGCAATCAGCCGCCACAGTGCGCGCGGACAGCGCCGGATCCCGGCCCCGGGTCCGACCGACAACGTTTGGGCACAGCAGTCGATTTTCAGTCGAGGTACTGGAGACTGTCGCTCGGCGAGAGGGGGAGGGGCCCGCGGCAGCAACACGCTCACGCTAGGGCCCTACCTCACGCGCAACCGCGTCACCGTGCACCTCAAAGCCCGAAACGCCAACGCCGCCGACGGACAGGTGCTCACGGCGACATGGCCCGCGACTCGCAAATGACCTGACCGACGAAGATCTCAACGCCGCCGACGCCATAAGGACCTCGACGGCTCGACTGCGCGTCCGGTGGCGGTTCCGATATCGCCTTCGGCTCGCAAGTGCTTCGGCTATTGTCAGACTCGTTTCAGGCACCGTGCAACGTCGACTGTTCGACTGTTCGACTGGTCCTGCGTCGCGTGGCGTGGTTCTGACGCTTGAGCGAAGGATGATTCGCATCCGACGAGTGGCAGGACGTCTACGGTCGCTACGGACCGATAGCGCATGGGAAGTGGGCCGCCGAGATTGGGCGGTCGAGCCCCCGAGGGTTACCCGCCGGAGGGGTCCGGGCCCGCGGCCGGCTCTGCGGTGGCGAAGGTCAGCGGTAGTTCGGCGCTACGAGCGGGCCAGTGGTGCAGGTCATCACACTCAAAGCGCTCCACCTTGTAGCCGGCACGGTCCGTTCGGTCGGCCAGCGATCGTCAGGGGCAGAGCGGTACTTCTGGCTGCCGGGGGCGCGCGCACACCTTGC
>JAOPZD010000198.1 GCA_025964295.1 Conexibacter sp. | reverse complement strand
GCCGCGCCGCGGCGCCGAAGCAGCGCGGGTGCTGGCCCACCAGGTCGGCGGTCTGCTGCCGGTCGGCGTCGACCTGGTGCTGGAGGCGCAGCGCGCCCGCGGCCGGGACCGTGAGCACCAGCAGCGTGGCGATGGCCGCCAGCGCGAGCGTCCGCGCCGGGTGGCGCGACAGCCCGCGCGCACCGCGGACGGGGTCCTCGACGTAGCGCTTGGACAGCCAGGCCAGCGCGAAGCTCGCCTCGAGCACGATCGCCGGCAGCACGCCGCGTGGGAGGTGGGTCGCGTAGGGGATCAGCACCAGCAGCGGCCAGTGCCACAGGTACAGCGAGTAGGAGAGGTCGCCGGTGCGCTGGACCGGTCGCCAGGCCAGCAGGCGCGTCGGCGCCAGGCGATGATCCGGCGCGCCCGCGCGCATGACGGCCAGCGCGCCGAGCACGGGCAGCAGCGCGGCCGAGCCCGGGAACGGCGTGTCGGGCGAGTAGGCCAGGCCCGCGGCGACGATCGCGGCCAGCCCGAGCCAGGACAGCGCGGCGCGCAGGACGACCGGCGAGCGCTGCAGCTGGGGCAGCAGCGCCAGGATGCCGCCGAGCCCGAACTCCCACGCCCGCGTCGGGGTGACGAAGTAGGCCTGCGCGGGGTCGGCGGACGTGTCGACGATCGACCAGGCGAGGCTCGCGACGGTCAGCAGCCCCATCGCCGCGCCGAGCGCGCCGACCCGCACCTTCACCGAGCGCCCGCGCGTGAGCCCCAGCGCTCCGAGCAGGAGCAGCGGCCAGACGAGGTAGAACTGCTCCTCCACCGAGAGCGACCAGTAGTGCTGGACGGGCGAGACGCCGTCGGCCTTGGCGAAGTAGTCGACCGCCGAGTGCGCCAGCCGCCAGTTCTCGACGTAGCCGGCGCTGGCGGCGATCTCGGTCAGGAACGCGCCCCAGCGGTGCGACGGGACGAGGATCAGCGTGCCGATCGCGGTGACCAGCAGCGTCAGCAGCGCGGCGGGCAGGATCCGGCGCGCGCGCCGCGCCCAGAACGCGGTCAGGCGGATCCTGCCGCTGCCGACGATCTCCTCGACCAGCAGCGAGGTGATGAGGAACCCCGAGACGGCGAAGAAGACGTCGACGCCGACATAGCCGCCCGGGACCAGGCGCGGCCACAGGTGGGCGGCGATGACCAGCGACACCGCGAGCGCCCGCAGCGCCTGGATCTCGGGCCGCCAGCGGGTGCGCGCGGCGGTCCGGTCCACCAGCGCGGTCGGCACCCAGGGCAGCGCGTCGCGGACGGGCGAGGCCCGCGCGACCGGCGGCTGGGTCGTGCTGTCCAAGGTCTGCTGGGTCCCCACTCGTCGTGGCTGTGGCTACCCAAGTGTGCCGGGGTCAAGCGCCCGGCGTCGTGGCGCTACGCGCGAGGGGCGTCGGAGACGCCCGCGGGCTGGGCGTCGATCGCCAGCACCTCGATCGCCTGCGACACGCCCGGGACGGTGATCGCGCCGAGCGCGATCGGCGCCAGGTGCTCGGGCACCGACGACGCGGTCCCGCGGGTCAGCAGCAGCTGGCCCGGCGCGGCCTTCGTGCACAGCCGCGCGGCGACGTTGACCGCCGCGCCGATGTAGTCGTCGCCCTCGAACATGATGACCTTGCCTTCGCAGATGCCGCCGCGCAGCGCCAGGCGCCCGTCGGTCTGCAGGACGTCGCGGACGCTCGCGGCGCAGCCGATCACCGCGCCGGCGTCGACGCCCGAGAGCATCGCGCCGTCCCCCAGCCACTTCGTCACGCGCACGCCGCTGTTCTCCGCCTCCGCGCGCAGCACCGCGCGCAGGTGGCCGAGCACCGCGACGGCCTGCTGGTCGCCGTGCTCGTCGGTGAACGGCGTGAAGCCGCACAGGTCCAGGAAGCAGAAGGTGCGGCGGACGCGCATGGCCTAGGAGGTCGCCTTGGCCGCTTTGGCGGCACGCATCGCGGCCTTGTTGGGGAGGTCGGTGATCGTGCCGTCGGCGATCTCGGCGGCCAGCATGACCGTCTCGCTCAGCGTCGGGTGGGCGTGGATCGTCAGACCGAGGTCGGCGACGTCGGCGCCCATCTCCAGCGCGAAGCCCGGCTCGGCGATCAGGTCGCCCGCGTGCGGGCCGACGATCCCGGCGCCGAGGATGCGCCCCGTGTCGGGGTCGCGCAGGAGCTTGGTCGAGCCGTCCGCGCCGTCGATCGCCAGCGCGCGGCCGGAGGCCGACCACGGGAAGACCGACTTGTCGTAGGCGATGCCCTGCTCCTTGGCCTCGGTCTCGGTCAGCCCGACCCACGCGACCTCCGGGTCGGTGTAGGCCACCGACGGGATGCCGCGCGGCTCGAAGGCCGCCGCGTGGCCCGCGATGACCTCGGCCGCGACGTGGCCCTCGGCCGTCGCCTTGTGGGCGAGCATCGGCCCGCCGGCGACGTCGCCGATCGCGTGGATGTGCGGGATGTTGGTCCGCTGCTGGGCGTCGACGGGCACGAACCCGCGCTCGTCGACGGTGACGCCCGCGGACTCCAGGCCGAGCGAGGCGCCGTTGGGGATCCGGCCGACGGCGACCAGGACGCGGTCGAAGACGGCGTCGGCGACGTCGCCGGAGAACGTCGCGTGCAACCCATCGTCCTTGGCCTCGATCCTGTCCACCTTGGTCGAGAGGTGGATCGCCGCGTAGCGCTCGCCGATCCGCTTGGCCAGCGGCTTGACGAGATCGCGGTCGGCGCCGGGGATCAGGCCGTCGGCGAGCTCGACGACGGTGACCTGCGAGCCGAGCGCGTCGTAGACCGTGGCCATCTCGAGGCCGATGATCCCGCCGCCGACGACGAGCAGCCGCTCGGGGACGTCCTGGAGCTCCAGCGCGCCCGTGGAGTCCATGACGCGCGGATCGTCGTGCGGGACGCCGGGCAGCTGGACGCTGCGCGAGCCGGCCGCGACGATCGCGTGGTCGAAGGAGATCGTCGTGGTCTCGGCATCGGGCTGCAGGACCGACAGCATGTTCTTGCCGGTGAACCGCGCCTCGCCGGTGACCACCTGGACCTTGCGGCCCTTGGCCATCTGCGCGACACCGCCGTTGAGCTTGGCGACCACGCCCTCCTTCCACGTGCGCAGCGCGTCGAGGTCGATCTCGGGCTTGCCGAACGCGACGCCGTGGGCGCCGGCGGTCTCGGCCTCCGCGATGACCTTGGCGACGTGCAGCAGCGCCTTGGACGGGATGCAGCCGACGTTGAGGCAGACGCCGCCGAGCGTCGCGTGGCGCTCGACCATGACGACGTCGAGGCCGAGGTCGGCGGCGCGGAACGCGGCGGCGTAGCCGCCGGGGCCCGAGCCGAGGACGAGCACGCCGGCGTGGACGTCGCCGTCGGGGGGGACTGTCCCCCCCACCGCCAGCGCCGGGGACTCCACCTGCACCTCGGGGGGGACTGTCCCCCCCGAGGGATCGGCGGCGACCGAGGCCTCCACCTCCAGCACGACGAGCGCGCTGCCCTCGGAGACCGCGTCGCCGACGGCGACCTTGATCTCCTTCACGGTGCCCGCCTCGGGCGCCGGGATCTCCATCGACGCCTTGTCGGACTCCAGGACGACCAGCGGGTCCTCGGCGGCCACCGCGTCGCCCACGGCGACGAGGATCTCGGCGACGGGGACGTCGGCGAAGTCGCCGATGTCGGGGACGAGGACGTCGAGCGTGGAATCGCTCACAGCAGGACCCTCCGCAGGTCGTTCAGCACGCCGCCCAGGTGCGCGACGAAGCGCGCCGCGGCGGCGCCGTCGATGACCCGGTGGTCGTAGGACAAGGACAAGGGCAGCATCAGGCGCGGGACGAACGCCTTGCCGTCCCACACGGGCTTCATCGCGCTGCGCACGACGCCGAGGATGGCGACCTCGGGCGCGTTGACGATCGGCGTGAACGACGTGCCGCCGATCCCGCCGAGCGAGGAGATCGTGAACGTCGCGCCCGCCATCTCGGCCGGGCCCAGCTTGCCGGCGCGCGCCTTGCCCGACAGCTCGGTGAGCTCGGCGGCGACCTCGAGCAGGCCCTTGCGGTCGACGTCCTTGACGACCGGGACGACCAGGCCGTTGGGCGTGTCGGCCGCGAAGCCCAGGTTGTAGTACTTCTTGCGGACCAGCGCGTCGCCGTCCAGCGAAGCGTTGACGTCGGGGAAGGCCTTGAGCGAGGCGACGACCGCCTTGAGCAGGAGGGCGACCATCGTCACCTTGACGTCGGACTGCTCGCTGTTGAGCTGCTTGCGGAACGCCTCGAGATCGGTGACGTCGGCCTCGTCGTTGTGCGTGACGTGCGGGATCCGGACCCAGTTGCGCGACAGGTTTGCCGCGGAGATCCGGCGGATCTTCGACAGCTCGACGCGCTCGATCTCGCCGTACTTGGCGAAGTCCACCTTCGGCCACGGCAGGAGGTCGAGGCCGCCGTCGCCGTTGGCGGAGGCCGCAC
>JAOPZD010000194.1 GCA_025964295.1 Conexibacter sp. | reverse complement strand
CGGCGGTCCGCGCGGCGTCCGTCGGCCACCCGCTCGGCCTCGTCGCCGTCGAACATCGTCCGCGCCGCGCCGGCCGAGTACACCACCAAGGCCACCAGCAGCGCCAGGATCACCGGCGCGCCGACCGCCACCCCCGCGCCGAAGGTCACGAGCAGCAGCGCGATGTTGAAGGGCTTGCTCGCCGCGTTGACGGCCAGCGCCGCCGCGAGCTCCTCGCGCGTCGGCGGCCGGTCGGGCGGCTGGGGTCCGGACGGCGCCATCGCCTAGAAGAAGCTCGAGATCGAGCGGTAGACCGACTCGATGTCCGACGTCGAGCCCTCATAGGACTTGCCGCCCGACGCCGCCGCGATGCGCGCCAGCGTGTCCGCCGCGCCCGCGGCGCCCGACGAGTAGGCGATGGTGAAGACGCGCACGCGCCGCGCCGAGTCGCCCTGCCGGCCGAGCTCGCCGATGACGTCAGCGGCGGTCCGGTCGCTGTCGGTGTCCTCGCCGTCGGTCAGCAGGACCACGGCGTTGATGCGGCTCTTGTCGGCGACCTGGGCCACCTGCTGGACGGCCGCGGCCGTCACGTCGTAGATCCGGGTCCCGCCGTCGGCGTTGACGCCCGCCACGACCTCGCGCAGCTTCGCGCCGTTGGCCTTCATCGACCCCAGCGGCACGAGCGGCCGGATGACGTCGGAGAACGCGGTCAGCCCGACGCGGTCCTGCGGCGCGACCTGCGCCAGGAACGCCTCGAGCCCCCGCTTGGCCCGCTCCAGCCGGCTCTCCTGGACCATCGACCCCGACGTGTCGAGGACGAGCAGCACGTTGCCCGGCTTGCGATCCTCGCGCCACGCGGTCTTCAGCGCGGCGAGCACCCGCGGCTCGGGCAGGCCGAGCACGCGCCGCGGCTGCGCGGGGTCCACCCCGTGCGCGGCGTCCAGCGGCGCCGTCGGCCTGGCCTTCAGGTCGCCGGGCCGGAAGCCGTACTTCGCCACCAGCTCCGGCGTCAGGCGCGAGCGCAGGAACGTCCCGAACGCGGTCGAGCCCTCCTTCTGGGCGGCGCTGACCCACGGCGCGTCGAGCGTGATGTAGGGGTCGTCGCTGTAGAACGTGCCCTCGCGGGGGTAGATCGCCACGAGCTTGTCGCGCGCGCCGCGGTGCAGGTTGAAGTCGACGAGCGTCGCCTCCTCCAGCGCCACCGCCGACGCGTAGCCCGGGCCCTCCTTCTTGAGCTGGTCCTCGATGAACAGCGTCGTGTCGCCGTAGTGGACGATCGAGGACTCGATGGCCTTCACCTTGGCCCGGGCGGCCGGGAGGTCGGCCTCGACCAGCCCCTCCTTCTTGCCCGTCGCCGAGTAGTACTCGGCCACGACGCTCGACAGGCCGGCCGTCGAGAAGTCCGGGTTGGTGTGCACGAGCTTGAAGTCGCCGAACTCCGGATGGCCGAAGTCGCCCCAGCCGGCGCCCGAGCGCGCGAGCTTGAGCACGTCGGCGAAGCCGAGCGGCTTCTTGGGCCAGCCCAGCGCGCGGGCCATCGGCTCCCACATCGCGATGACCAGCGGCGTGCGGACCAGCGACGGGTTGTCGGGCGCGACGTAGGCGCGGTCGGCCTCGAAGTTCAGCAGCCGGCCCCACAGCGACGAGGCCGGCGACCAGGCCACGGGCTTCGAGGTGCCCTTGGCGATCGCGCGCTCGCTGTCGCCCGACGCGACGCTCGTGGCGCGCACGAAGACCGGCTTGCCGCCCGCCGTCGCGCCGGAGGCGTTGAACGCCTTGACCAGCGGGGCGAGCAGCGCCTCCTTCTCGGGCGAGTAGGCGAAGGTGACGACGACCGACCCGGCGGGCGCGGGCTCGACCGCGGTGGACGTCGTCGACGCCTGCTTGTCGCCCGACGACGACCCGCTGCCGCTTCCGATGACCCACAGCAGCGCGATGGCCGCCGCCGCGAAGAGCAGGATCAGCGCCTGGCCGCGCTTCACGCGCCGGCCGCCACGAGCCGCAGCTCCTCGTCGCCGGCGACGATCACGTCGCCGACGTGCAGCTGACGGCCGCGCCGGTCCTCCCGCTCGCCGTTGACGTACACGTCGACCTCGGCGAGGAAGTCCTTGACCTCCCCGCCCCCGTCGACCACGTCAGCGAGCTTGAGCAGCTGGCCGAGGCGGATCATCTCGCCCCGGATCTCGATGTCGCGCGCCTCCATCAGGCGCGCAGCGTACCGGTCGTGCCGGTGACGCCCTACCGGCCGGAGTAGCGGCCCGACGTGCTGCCCGAGCCCGAGCGCGAGCGCGGGCGGCGCTTGCGGGCGCCGGTCGTGCGCGGCGCGCCGCCCTGGGAGACCGGCTTGGCCCCGCCGCGCTCGCTGCGCAGCAGGCCGCTCTGGCCGAACTCGGCCAGGATGCCCAGCTGCGACGCCATCTTCTGGACGTCGCCCGCCTGCTCGAGGCCGACGAACGTCACGCCCTCACCGGTGCGCCCGGCGCGGCCGGTGCGCCCGACGCGGTGCGTGTAGGTGTCGCCGTCCTCCGGCGGATCGAAGTTGATGACGTGCGAGATGTCGCGGACGTCGATCCCGCGCGCCGCGACGTCGGTCGCCACGAGCGTGTCGACCTCGCCGCGCTCGAACTGGTCCAGCGCGCGCTCGCGCTGGCGCTGGGACTTGTCGCCGTGCATGGCGACGGCGCGGACGCCCTCGCGGGACAGGCGCTTGACCAGGCGGTCGGCGCCGTGCTTGGTGCGGACGAAGACGAGCGCCAGCTCGCGCTCGGCGCGCAGCTCGCGCACGAGCAGCGCCAGGCGGTCGTCGCGCTCGACGGCGATGAAGCGGTGCCCGATCGCCGCGAGGTGGTCGATGTCGGGCTCGATCGCGTGCTCGGCGGCGTCGCTGGTGTACTCGCGGGCCACACGGCCGGCGTCGCCGTCGAGCGTCGCCGACAGGAAGACGGTCTGACGCTCGCGCGGGCACTTGGCCACGATGCGGTCGACGGCCGGGCGGAAGCCCATGTCGAGCATGCGGTCGGCCTCGTCGAGGACCAGGAAGTTGACGTTGGCCAGCTTGAGCTTGCCGCGCTGCAGCAGATCCTCGAGGCGGCCGGGCGTGGCGACCACGATGTGGGACTGCACGGCGTCGCGCTCCTGCTTGGTGATGCCGACGCCGCCGTAGACGGTCGTGATCTTCAGCGCGCGGGCGTGGGCCAGCGGGTAGAGCTCGTCGACGATCTGCGAGGCCAGCTCGCGGGTCGGCGCCAGCACGAGCGCCGAGGGGCGGCCGTAGCTGTTGGCGTCGATGCGGTCGAGCATCGGGACGCCGAAGGCGAGCGTCTTGCCCGAGCCGGTCGGGGACTTGGCGAGCACGTCGCGCCCGGCCAGGATGTCGCCGATGATGAGCTTCTGGATGGCGAACGGCTCGGTGAAGCCGCGCTTGGCCAGTGCGGCGGACACGGCCTTGGATACGCCGAGATCGGCGAAGGACTGCGATGACATTGGGGAACTCCAGTGCGGCGCTGATGGCCGCGGACGATTCGGGGAGACTGCTGACCCGAACCGCACCCTGGCGGGACCCAAGCGAGCTGCCTCGCGGACGACATCGGTGTCGTACGCCCCACAGAGGCTAGCAGCGTCGGATCGTGACAGCTGGCATGAAGTTGTCACACGGAAGCGGGCGCTCCGGTTAGGTTCGCTCTCGGTCGGCGCAGCATCCGGCTGCGCCCGTGGGTCAGCAGGAGGAGAGAGACATGTCGTACGTCTTCACGGCGCGTGGGGTCACGCGCCGGTTCGGGGTGCTCGCCGCCCTCGCGGTGCTCGGCGCGCTGATGCTGCACGGCAGCGCGGCACGTGCCGATGGTCCGGGGTCCGGGACCCCGTGGGTCGCCAGCGTCGGCGACTCCTACATCTCGGGTGAGGCCGGCCGCTGGGCCGGCAACTCCAACAACAGCTCCAGCGGGATCGACGCGCTGGGCTCGACCGCCTACTACGACAACGCCTCCAACAGCGCCGAGCAGATCCCGGGCTGCCATCGCTCCAAGTCGGCCGAGGTCTACGTCGGCGGCGGCGTCAACGGCATCAACCTCGCCTGCTCGGGCGCGAAGACCTCGACGTCGGACGGCTCGGACTTCAAGCCCGGCCTCGACTTCTACGCCAACGGCACCAAGCAGGGCCAGGCGCTGGCGCTGCAGGGCTTCGCCGCCGCCCACAACGTGAAGATGATCTCGCTGTCGATCGGCGGCAACAACTTCAACTTCGCCTCGGTCGTGCAGTCCTGCGTCCAGGACTGGCTGCTGTCGCCGTCGTGGTGGAAGGACTACTGCAACGACGACTCCTCGGTGACGGCGAACTTCACCGCCGCCAACATCGCCGCCCAGACGGCCGCGATCAAGGGCGGCATCCTCAACATCCGCCAGGCGATGGCCAACGCCGGCTACGCCGACGGCGCCTACAAGATCGTCGTGCAGGACTACGAGTCGCCGCTCCCGTCGGGCTCGGGCTTCCGCTACGGCGAGTCGGGCTACACGCGCCAGAACACCGGCGGCTGCGGCTTCTGGAACAACGACGCCAACTGGGCCAACGCCACCGCGCTGCCCACCATCAACAACGCGGTCAAGAACGCCGCCGCGCAGACCGGCCTGTCCAACGTGACGGTGCTCGAGCTGCAGTCGGCCTTCAACGGCCACCGCCTGTGCGAGAACACGGTCGGGCTGCTGGAGGAGAAGGGCCTGACCTCGTGGACGCAGGCCGGCGCCGTCGACAAGAGCGAGTGGATCAACCAGATCCGCACGGTCTCGACGGTCTTCGGGCCGTTCCAGGTCCAGGAGTCGCTGCACCCCAACTACTGGGGCCAGCTCGCCCTGCGCAGCTGCGTGCGCCAGGCCTACAACGCCGGCGCGCCGCGCGGCGGCACCTGCTCGATCTCCGGCACCGGCCTCACGGCCGCCGGTGAGCCGAGGATGACGCTGAACTAGACGAGGACTCAGACCCCCATCTCCCGGGTAAGTGGTCGATCGGCGCGGATGCGCCACGGTTTCGGAACACTGTCGTTCACTCGGCAGGGGCCGAGGGCGTTTCAGGGGTTCGACACAGGGGCGGGAGATGGGGGTTTCCTCGATGCAGGTCCAGCGGCGGGAGAACGGGTCGAGCACGCGCGGGCGCGGGCGGGCGTGGCTGCTGGCGACGGTCGCCGCGGGCGCCGCCGCGCTGACCGGCGGCGCC
>JAOPZD010000186.1 GCA_025964295.1 Conexibacter sp. | reverse complement strand
CGACGTCCTTGACGCCGGGCACCTGGGCGACCGTCCTGGTGGCCTGCGGCGTGAACGAGCTGAACCCGTCGGTGTTCTGGATGACCGCCTGGGCCTTGGAGCCGTTGGTGACCGCGTCGCGGAACGTCGACTTCGCGCTGCCCGCGAACACCGAGGCGAACGTCACCAGCGTGACGCCGACCATCAGCGCCGCCGCCGTCACGGCCGTGCGGCCGGGCTGGCGCACTGTGTTCTCACGGGCGATCCGGCCGGTGACGCCGCGGAAGCGCTGGAACGGCGCGCCCACCACGTCGGCGATCGGCCCGACCAGGCGCGGGCTCAGGAACGCCACGCCGAGGAACGTCAGGACCGCGCCCAGGCCCATCAGCGACAGCGCCGCGTTGGGCTTGAGCGACGCGAAGAGGCCCAGCGCCATGATGGCCAGGCCGCCGACGGTGAGGAACGAGGCCAGCGGCGTCGCCCAGCGCGACCGCTTGCGCTCGGTGCTGAGGCCCTCGCGCAGCGCCGCCAGCGGGGCGACGCGCATCGCCCGGATCGCCGGGGCGATCGTCGAGATCAGCGTGACGATCGTGCCCACCAGCAGCGAGACCACGACCGTGCGCGTCTCGATGACCGTGCCGGTCGACGGCAGGTCGGCGCCGAAGGCCTTGAACAGCGCCCGCAGGCCGCCGGCGACCAGGATCCCGAGCGCGAGCCCGGCGGCCGAGCCGACGATGCCGATCGTCAGGCCCTCGGCCAGCACCGAGCGCCGGATCTGCTTGCGCTTGGCGCCGAGCACGCGCAGCAGCGCGAACTCGCGGGTGCGCTGGGCCACGGTGATCGAGAACGTGTTGAAGATCAGGAACGCGCCCACGAAGAGCGAGATCCCGGCGAAGGCCAGCAGCGCCGTGCGCAGGACGTTCAGGAACCCGTCGTTGATGTCCTTGGTCTGCTTGTCGGCCTGCTGCTGGCCCGTGCGGACCTCGACGCCGTGGGGCGCCACCTTGGCGATCCGCGCCCGCAGCTGGTCCGGCGTGACGCCGGGCTTGCCCGCCACCTCGATCTCGTCGAACGCGTCGCCGTGGCCGGTCATGCGCTGGGCCTCGGGCAGCGTCAGCACCGCGATCACGCCGCCGCCGAAGGAGTCGACGCCGGAGATCTTCACGATGCCCGAGATCGTGTAGAGCTTCTTGGGGGCCAGGTCGGCGATCTGGAGCTTGTCGCCGACCTTGAAGTGGTTGGTGTCGGCCGTGCCCTTGGGGATGGCGACCTCGTCGGCCGTCTGGGGCAGGTGACCGACGGTCGGGGCGAAGGACTCGAAGCGCTGGATGTCGTGCGCGCCGGCGATCGCGTTGAAGCCCTGGCCCTTGAGCTTGGAGCCGTTGGCCTTGCGGAACGAGCCGCCCGCGCTGAAGACCGAGCCCTCGGCCTGGGCGACGCCGTCGACCTGCTCGACGCGCTTGAGCACCGAGCCGGGGATCGGCGGCGGGTCCTCGTCGCCCGAGAGGTCGTTGTTGGGCGAGAGCGCGACGTCGGTGCCCTTGTTGGACTGGACGAAGATGTTCTCGAACGACTTGTTGATGGTGTCGGTGAAGATGTAGGTGCCGGCGATGAGCGTCACGCCCAGCGCCACGGACAGGGCCGTGAGGGCCAGGCGGACCTTGCGGGCCAGCAGCCCGCGGATGGCGATCTTGCGCATGGGTTCGGGAGAGCGATCGAGGAGGAGGAGAGGGGTCAGACGGACGCCGGCGTGGCGGCGTGGCGGGTGGGTGCGCGGTCCTCGACGAGTTGGCCGTCGCGCAGGACGAGCAGGCGGTCCGCGTAGGCGGCGGCCTCCTCGTCGTGGGTGACCATGATGATCGTCTGGCCGAACTCGTCGACGGAGCGCCGCAGCAGCTGCAGGATCTCGGTCGAGGCGTGCGAGTCGAGGTTGCCGGTCGGCTCGTCGGCGAAGACGACGGCCGGGCGGCTGGCCAGCGCGCGCACGACGGCGACGCGCTGCTGCTGGCCGCCCGACAGCTCGCTGGGCCGGTGGGTGATCCGGTCGCGCAGGCCGACGAGGTCGATCAGCTGGTCGACCCAGGCGTCGTCGGGGTCGCGGCCGGCGATCGACATCGGCAGGACGATGTTCTCCCGCGCGTTGAGGACCGGCAGCAGGTTGAACGCCTGGAAGATGAACCCGACGCGGTCGCGACGCAGCTGGGTGAGCGCGTCGTCGTTGAGGGAGGTCAGCTCGACGCCGTCGAGCTCCACGGTGCCGTCGGTCGGCCGGTCCAGGCCGGCGAGGAGGTGCATCAGCGTGGACTTGCCCGAGCCCGACGGGCCCATGATGGCCGTGAAGGCCCCGGCGGGGAAGTCGACGGTCACGCCGTCCAGCGCCGTGACGGCGGCGCCGCCCTCGCCATAGACACGGCGGAGATCCTGCGCAGAGACGATGGAGGTCATGCGCAGCAGCCTCCCAGCCTGCCCTTTTCGCAGGGGTACGGGTAGCCCCCGCCTGCCCCCTAGGGGATGTCATGGGGCTGCCATGACGGAAACCCCTACGACGCTGCGCGAACCTCCCTAGGACGAGATGTAGGCGAGCACCGCGAGGACCCGCCGGTGGTCCTCCACCGTCGGGGGCAGCGAGAGCTTGGTGAAGATCGACGTGACGTGCTTCTCCACCGCGCGCTCGGTGACGACCAGCGCGTCGGCGATCGCGTGGTTGGAGCGGCCCTCGGCCATCAGCCCCAGGACCTCGCGCTCGCGCGGGGAGAGCGCCTCGAGCGGATCCTCGCGGCGGCGGCGGCCCAGCAGCCGCGAGACGACCTCGGGGTCCAGCGCGCTTCCGCCCTCCCCCACGCGCCGCACGGCCTCGGTGAAGCGGTCGACGTCGGACACGCGGTCCTTGAGCAGGTAGCCGATGCCCGCCGCGTCGTCGCTGAGGAGCTCCAGCGCGGACGTCTCCTCGACGTAGGCGCTGAGGACGAGCACGCCGGTCTCCGGGAAGCGCTCCCGGATCTCCAGCGCGGCCTTCAGCCCCTCGTCGGTGTGCGTCGGCGGCATGCGGACGTCCACGATGGCCACGTCGGGCTTGTGGGCTCCGACCTTGCGCAAGAGGTCCTCGGCGTCGCCCGACTGGGCCACGACCTCGAAGTCCCTGCCTTCGAGCAGCGCCGCGAGTCCTTCGCGGAGCAGCACGGAATCGTCAGCGAGCGCTACGCGCACGGAATCCTCGCCCTCACAGTTGTCCCGACACCCGGCGGGGAGTCGACCTCAAGCCTTCCGTCGAGGGCAGCCAGGCGATCGGCCAACCCACGCAGGCCTGAGCCTGCCGAGGGATCCGCGCCACCGATGCCGTTGTCCTCGATCTCCACCACTGCGTAGCCATTCTCCCGCAGAACCCGGACGCTCGCATACTCGGCATCCGCGTACTTGGCCATGTTCGTCAGCGACTCGGCCACGACGAAGTACGCGACGGCCTCCACGGGCATCGGCATCCGGCCCTCGGGGACGGCGTCGACCTCGACCGGGACCGGCGCGCGCGAGGCCAGCGCCTCGAGCGCCGGGGCCAGCCCGCGGTCGGTCAGGATCGCGGGATGGATGCCGCGGGCGAGCTCGCTCAGCTCCTCCAGCGCGGAGGCCAGCTCGATGCGCGCGCCGTCCAGGATCCGCTCGGCGACGTCGGGGTCGGCCCGCAGCTTGGTCTTGGCCAGGCCGAGCTGCAGCGACAGCGCGACGAGCCGCTGCTGGGCGCCGTCGTGGAGGTTGCGCTCCAGCGCGCGGCGCTCGGCCATGCCGACCTCGATGACCTTCGCGCGCGAGACCTGAAGCTCGGCGACGCGCGCCTTGAGCTCGGCCTCCAGGCGCTCGTTCTCCAGCGCCAGCGCCGCCGCGGCGCCCGCCGCGCGCACCAGGCCGGGCTCGTCGAGCAGCGCGGCGTCGTGGACGATCGCGGCGACCGGCACCGACTCGCGCTCGATCTCGGTCACCGCGCGCGAGCGCGACGTGGCCGGCGGCAGGTCCACCGGCTGGCCGTGGGAGTCGACGTAGCGCTCGCTGCCGCGCGACCAGAACGCCAGCGCCAGCGAGCGGTCGCCCAGCGCCTCCGACAGCGCGTCGCGCAGCGACTCGCCCTCGGCGCCCTGGGCGTTGAGGCGCTCCACGAGGTCGCCGACCGCGCCGGCCCGCGAGTAGCGCGTGCGCAGCAGGCCGATGACGAACGCCCACGGCAGCGCCGCGAACGCGACCAGCGACGCCAGGCCCGGCCCGGAGACGATCGGGTTGGACCCGCCGAACAGCTGCCCGATGACCGCGACGGCCAGCGTCGCCATCAGCACCACGCCGGTCCACAGCACCGGCGCCATCGCGCGCCGCTGCGGCGCCGAGGCCATCCGGCGCTTGTCGATCAGCTGCACGCCGAGCCACACGATCAGGACGCCGCCGACGAGCTGCGCGACGCTCGAGAAGACCTGCGCGCTGTCGGGGTTGTCGACCAGCGCCCACGCGTTCTGGGGCGCGTGGGCCTCGGAGGAGAGGTCGCCGCCGAGCAGGAAGAACGGGACCTGCACGAGCAGCGCGTCGAGGTAGGCCAGCGCGATCAGCACCCGCGCCTGCGTGGTCTCCAGGCGCCCGGACGGGAAGGCCAGCAGCATGTGCCCGACGAGCACGAGGTAGAGCGACCCGAAGTAGACGCCCAGCGTGTAGACCCACGGGTCGTTGGACTCCGTCAGCCCGCTGAGGAACCAGGCGAAGCCGACGCCGGTCATCAGCGCGCCGAAGCGGTTGTGCGGCCGGCGGAACCACGCGAAGACGCCGGTGCCGCAGAAGCTCAGGCCGATGAACGGGCCCAGGACCGCCGTCAGCGGCTTGGCGGTCTCGTGATCGCTGGAGACGACGAGCGCCACCATCACCGCGGCCATGGCCACCGAGGCTGCGAACAGCGCTACGAGCGCGGCTCGCAGGGAGCTCACGGCTGGCCTCCTGGCGACATGGGCCTATCTGATCAGTTCCGTCAGCGCCGCGCCGGAGAGCTCGCCCTTGGGGATGAACCCGCGGGCGCCGCTGCGATGGACGAGCGGGCCGAAGTCCGAGCTGTCGCGGCTGGAGGTCAGCACCACGGCCGGCGCGCCGAGCACGCTGGTGATCCGCGCGGCGACGTCGAAGCCGTCGAGATCCGGGAGGTTGACGTCCAACAGCACCAGGTCGGGATGCAGCTCTCCGGCGGCGGCGATGGCCGACAGCCCGTCGGGCGCCTCTCCGATCACGTCGAAGCCCTCGCTCTCCAGCAGGAGGCGAGCCGTCGACCGGAAGGTCGGGTGGTCGTCGACGATGAGGACCTTCGTGCTCACGGGCTGTTCACATCATCGGCCCTGGGTCAGGGCCGGGAGGTACGGGTGGCTACACCCCCGCCGCGGCGGCGATGTCGCGGTAGGCCTGGGCCGGGTCCGGCGCGCCGAACAGCGCGCTGCCGGCGACGAACAGGGTGGCGCCCGCCTGCGCCGCGGCGCCCGCGGTCGACGCGTCGATGCCGCCGTCGACCTCGAGCTCCGGCGATTCCCCGACGAGCTTGCGCAATCGGGCGATCTTGTCCGGTGAGGAGCCGATGAACTTCTGGCCGCCCCAACCGGGGTTGACCGTCATGCACAGCGCGAGGTCGACGTCGACCTCGCCGAAGACGTCCAGCGGCGTGGCCGGGCAGACCGCGATGCCGGCGGTGCAGCCCAGCTCGCGGATCAGGTTGACCGTGTAGTTGATGTGCGGCGTGGCCTCGGCGTGAAAGGTGATGTTGTGCGCGCCGGCCTTGGCGAAGTCGGCGACCACGCGCTCGGGGCGCTCGACCATCAGGTGGACGTCGTACTCGACGCCGTCGAAGCCCTGCTCGACCAGCGCGCTGAGGACCTGCGGGCCCATCGACAGCGGCGGTACGAAGTGGCCGTCCATGATGTCGACGTGGATGACCCGGGCGCCCGCGTCGACGACCTCGGCGACCTGGGCGCCCAGGCGGGCGAAGTCGGCGGCGAGGATGCTCGGGGCGATGCGGCGGGGCAGCTTGGGCATGTCCTGGTCCGGCACCCTACGGCCTAGACCTCGACGAGCATCGAGCCGCCGCAGTGGTTGCAGACGGTCGTGGCCGTCGACGACATCCGGACGATCGTGCCGTGCTCGCCGCAGTCCGGGCAGACCGAGCGCAGCTCGAAGCGGTGCAGGCAGTAAACGCACCGGTAGCGGCCGGCCAGCGTGGTCGGCCGCAGCCACGGCTCCCCGCATCCGGGGCACTTCAGCCCCAACCGCGGCTCACTCATGCCGTTTCCTGCTCCTCCGCGGCGAGCTCCCTAGTTGCCATCGTCGACGGCAATATAGAAGCCGTCGGTGCCATCCCGGTGCGGCAGGGTCCGGATCTCCTCGCCGGAGACGATCTCCTCGCGGGGCGAGAGCGTGCAGGTGGAGTACACCAGGCGGCCGCCGGGGGCCAGCGCGCCGCGCGCCGCTGCGACGATCGCCTCCTGCTCGCGGCGCAGCGACTCGATCGCCTGCGGGCTGGCGCGCCAGCGCAGGTCCGGATGGCTCTGCAGCGTGCCCAGGCCGCTGCACGGCGGGTCGACCAGGACGCGGTCGAAGCGCCCGCCCAGCGCCTCGGGCGTGATCTCCTTGGCGTCGGCGAGGTGGACCCGGACGCTGGTCGCGTGCAGGCGCTCGGCCTGGGCCTGCAGCGCCTTGGCGCGCTGCGGGTGGCGCTCGACGGCGACGATCTCCCCGCGGTCCTCCATCAGCGCGGCCAGGTGCGTCGTCTTGCCGCCGGGCGCGGCGCAGAGGTCCAGGACGCGCTCGCCCGGCTGCGGGTCGACGGTGCGCGCCACGCGCTGGGAGGCGCGCGACTGCGGCGTGATCGCGCCCGCCGCGTAGAGCGGGTGGGCCAGGACGTCCAGCGGCCCCTCGACGATCAGCGCGTCGTCCTCGCGGCGCCCCGGCAGGTCGACGTCGACGCCGGCCAGCGGGTTGATCCGCAGCGCCAGCTCGGCGGGCTCGTTGTCGGCGGCCAGCAGCGCGCGGGCCTCGCCGGCGCCGAGCCAGTCCCACCACATCAGCGTCAGCCACTCCGGGTGGGAGTGGACGATCGCCGCGCCCTTGGGGTTGTCGTCGGACGGCAGCTTCACGCCCTCGCGCTGGACCTTGCGCAGGACCGCGTTGACGAGCTTGGCGCCCGGGCTGGGCTTGGCCAGCTCGACGGACTCCGCCACGGCGGCGTGCGCCGGGACGTCGGTGTAGAGCAGCTGGTACAGACCGATCAGCAATGCTGCGCGGACCTGCGGGTCGAGCTTGCGGTCGACGTGCTGGGCGATGATCCAGTCCAGCGTGCCGCGGCGCTGGACGGTGCCGAAGACGAGGCGCTTGGCCAGCGCGCGGTCGCGGGCGTCGAGGTCGCGCGCGTCGCCGTGCAGTGCTCGGTCGGCGTACGCGCCCTGCTCCTCGACGCGCCGCAGGACGGTCAGCGCGGTACGACGGGCGGGACTGGCGGACACCACACCTAGACTAGGAGGAACGGTCCGCCGCGCTCTGTCCGATCGCGGATCCCGTGTCCGCGCTGGGCCCGCGGCGGCGCTCAGAGCACCGGCGGATGGCCCCGCAGGTACTCCGCGTAGCCCATGGTCCGCCCGCCCGCGGGCTGGACGGTGAGCAGCTCGAGGCTGCCGTCCAGCGCGATCGACGCCTCCTGGACGCCGAGGAGCTCGCCGGAGGGCAGCGCGATCCGCGCGCCGATGTGCGGGTGCAGCGCGCGCACGATCCGGACGTTCTCCTCCGGTGAGCGCGTGAGATCGAGCGTGCGGTCCTCGGCGGTGAGCTTCTCGGCGTAGGTGACGCCGTCCTCGGGCTGGGGCTCGGGCGCCGGGTTGGTGTCCAGCACGCGGCGCAGGAGCTCGACCGAGACGTCCTGCAGGCGCTCGGAGAGCGAGGCGTAGGTGTCGGTCGGCAGGATCGGCTCGGGCTGCTGGGCGTAGACCGGGCCGGCGTCGAGGTCGGCGACCAGGCGCATGATCGAGACGCCGGTCTGCGCGTCGCCGGCCATCATCGCGCGCTCGACGGGCGCCGCGCCGCGCCAGCGCGGCAGCAGCGACGGATGCACGTTGAGGATGTCGTAGTCGCTCAGCAGCGGGTCCTTGACCAGCGCGCCGAACGCGCACAGGATCACGGCGTCCGGCTGGACTTCTGCGATGCGCGCGCGGGCCGCGTCGTCGTTGACCGACGCGGGCTGGTCGACGTCGATGCCCAGCCCGCGGGCGGCGAGCGCCACCGGCGGCGGCCCGACTTTGCGGCCCCGGCCCTGCTTGGCGTCGGGGCGCGTGACGACGAGGTCCGGGCGGTAGGGGCCCTCGGCGAGGACTTCCAGGACCCGCGCGGCGAAGCCCGAGGTGCCGAGGTAGACCGTCCGCACTACGCGGCGTCTTCGGCGGCTTCGAGGGCGGCGCGCAGGGCGCGCATGCCCTCCTTGCGCTGGTCGCGCGAGGTGCGGTCGAGGATCAGGACGCCGTCGAGGTGGTCCATCTCGTGCTGGATGACCCGGGCCTCCAGGCCCGACGCCTCGACGAGGATCTCCTCGCCCTGCTCGTCCTGGGCCCTGACGCGGACGTGGACGGGCCGCTCGACGTCGACGTGGACGGCCGGCAGGCTGAGGCAGCCCTCCTCGGAGTACTCCTTGTCCTTGGAGGACCAATCGAGCTCGGGGTTGACCAGCGCGTTGACCGGGCTGTCGGGCTCGACGCGGTAGACGAGCACGCGGTGCAGGATGCCGACCTGCGTGGCGGCGAGGCCGATCCCGTAGGCGTCGTGCATCAGCACGCCCATGCGCGCGATCTCGTCGCGCAGCTCGTCGTCGAAGCGGCTGACCGGCCGCGCCTTGGCGCGCAGGACCGGATCGCCGAACTTGCGGACGTGCTCCAGCGCGGCGCGGCGCCGGGCGGCGGTCTCGGGATCGAGCGGGGTGGGGGGCTCGGGGGCCTCTTCGAGCTCTTCGTGGTGCTGTGCCACGCCGTGGATGCTAGCCGCCGATGCGCCGCTGCGAGGTGACGCTACTGCGGGTCGACGTCCACCGAGAACGCGACGCCCTTGTGGGCCTTGGCGCCGCTGACCTCGCGCACGGCGGCGTCGACCTGGTCGATCGCGCTGCGCCGCTCGGCGGCCTTGACGACCACCTGGGAGCGCTCCTTGCCGCGCAGCTTGAAGAGCGGTGCCGGGCCCAGCGAGCCGGGCAGCCGCGCCTGGATCTCGGTCGCTGCGAGGTGCGCGGCGGGTGGGTGGGGCCCGCTTTCGCCGGCGCACACGATCCGGATCAGCGTCGAGAACGGCGGGTAGCGCAGGAAGCGCCGGCGCTCCAGCTCCTCGGCGAGGAAGCCGTCGCTGTCATGGCGGGCGGCGTGGGCGATGGCCGACGCGGTCGGGTCGATCGTCTGTACCAGCACCCGGCCGGCGCCGCCACGGCCCGCACGGCCCGCCAGCTGCGTGACGAGCGCGAACGTCCGCTCCTCGGCCCGGAAGTCGGGGAAGCGCAGCGTCGCGTCCGCGTCCAGCACCACCCCGAGGTCGACGTCGGGAAAGTCGTGGCCCTTCGCGACCACCTGCGTGCCGACGAGGATCGCGCTCTCGGCCCGCTCGAACGCGCTGAGCACGCTCGCGGCATCACGCACGTCGGCGTCCAGGCGCATCACCGGCCGGCCCAGCGCCGCCAGCTCGTGCTCCAGGCGCTCGGTGCCCGCACCGTGCCGGGCGATCGAGACCGAGCCGCAGTCCGGGCACGTGCTCGGCACGCGCTCGCGATGGCCGCAGTGGTGGCAGGTGACGGCCCCTTCGGAGCGGTGCAGGATCAGCGCCACATCGCACTGCGGGCACTCCCACACGCGCCCACACGATCGGCAGGTCAGGAAGTTCGACCATCCGCGGCGGTTGAGCAGCACGATCGCCTTGCGGGAGTCGACGAGCGCCTCGTGCGTCCGCGGGTGCACCGCGCCGGCGGCCTCCTTGAGGTCGACGATCTCCACCGGAGGCAGCGGCGCGCCGTCGACGCGGCGCGGCAGCCGGATGCGCCGCAGCGCATGGATCGACTCGGGGCGCGGCGTCGCGCTGCCCACCAGCAGCACTGCGCCGTGCTGCGCGGCACGCTTCTCGGCGACCAGCCGCGCGTCGTAGCGCGGATCGCCCTCGTTCTTGTAGGACCCGTCGTGCTCCTCGTCGACCACGACGAGGCCGAGGTGGTCGATCGGCGCGAACACCGCGCTCCGCGGGCCGACGCAGACGCGAGCCTCGCCGGAGCGCAGCCGGCGCCACTCGTCGTAGCGCTCCCCCGCCCCCAGCTTGGAGTGCAGGACCGCCACCGTGTCGCCGAAGCGCGCGACGAAGCGGTCGATCATCTGCGGCGTCAGGCCGATCTCGGGGACGAGGATCAGCACCCCTCGGCCGCGCTGGAGCGTCTCGGCGGCCGCACGCAGATAGACCTCCGTCTTGCCCGAGCCCGTCACGCCGTGCAGCAGCAACCGCTCCGGGTCGCGCCCACGGCCCGCGGCCAGCACCTCGTCGAGCGCCGCCTGCTGATCGGCGGTCAGCTCCGGCTGGGCGCGGCGCGTGCCGATCGCGGTGTGCTGGGGCGCGCGGCGGCGGCCGCGGGGCCCGATCGCCACCAGCCCGCGCGTCTCCAGCCGCCGCAGCGAGCCGAGGTCGGCGCCGGCGAAGCGCGGGAGCGACTGCAAGAGCGCGCCCTGCTTGGCGGTCAGCCGCAGCGGGGTCGTGCGCAGGTGCGCCTCGTCGGCGATAGCGGCCTCGCCGTCATCGGTGCGCTCCGCCCACAGCTGCACCTTCTCGCGCGCGCCGCGCGGCGGCAGCAGCAGCGACAGCGCCCGCGCGGGCGTGGAGGCGTACTCCCGCGCCAGCCAGAGCCCGAGGTCGACGAGGTCGGCCGGCAGCGCGTCGGGCAGCACCCGCAGCGGCGCGACGAGCTTGTGCTCGGACTCCTCTACCAGCCCGGTGACGACCGCGGTGAGGCGCTGGCGGCCGAACGGCACATCGAGCAGCGAGCCGATGTCGGTCCCGTCCGGGCGCACGTAGTCGAACGGCCCGCGCAGCGCACGGGCCGTTGTGAGCGGCTCGACTTGAACGATGTGTGGCACAGACAGACGTCGAGGATAGGCTCCTCACACCATGGATCTGCATCCCGGGGAAGAGATCGTCTTCGACGGCCATCCGTCGTGGCGCGGCGTGCTCAGCTTCTACGTCAAGGGCCTGGGCATCGCGATCGTCATCGGCGTGATCGTCCTGCTGGCGGCCTCGCTCGCGATCGCCATCCTCGCGTTCGTCGTGGTCATGGCGCTCGTCGTGCTCATCGGCCTCGTGAGGCGCATGGCGACCGACTACACGATCACGACCGAACGGCTGCGCATCCGCACCGGGATCCTGTCCAAGCACGTCCAGCAGACCAGCATCGACCGCGTCCAGAACGTCAACACCGAGCAGACGCTCCTGGACCGCATGCTGCGGGTCGGCAAGGTCGACTTCGACACCGCCGGAACCGACGACTCGGACTTCACGTTCAGGGGTGTGTCGGGGCCCGACCAGGTCGTCGCCGCCGTGGACCGCGCCCGGCGCGCCGGCGGGGCGGGCCCGCCTTCGCTCTAGCCCGACGGCCGCGCCGCCCGCCGGCGCTGCTCCTGCCAGGGCCACCGCCCCTCGAGCTCCACGTCGAGCGTGAAGCTCAGGAACGTCCGGACCGCGACGATGATCGCCAGCACGCCGACGCTGCTGAACGTCGGGTCGACGGCGACGGTGCGGATGATGTCGGCGGCCACCAGGAACTCCAGGCCGAGCAGGATCGCGCGGCCGATCTGCTGGCGGTAGACGCGATACGGCGACGGCTCCTCGCCGTCGGCTTCCACGCGCCCCAGCAGCGCCCCGACGAATGCCGCGCTGGCCACCAGGAGGCCGGCGACGATCACGACCACCCCGACCCCGTCGATGACCTTCGACACCGCGTCGACGGTGGTCTGGAAGTCGTGGTCGCTCACGGCACCATCACGCTAACTGCCCCGCCAGACGACGAAGGGCGGCCCGGAGGCCGCCCTTGTCAGGTGCTGTGGAAGGACCCGCGCGCCCCGCGCGGGCCCCGCTAGGCCGCCGCGGGCTCGCTCAGCCCGGCGTCCGACGCCAGCGCTGCGGCCTTGTCGGTGCGCTCCCACGTGAAGTCGGGGTCGTCGCGGCCGAAGTGGCCGTAGGCGGCCGTCTTCTGGTAGATCGGGCGGTGCAGGTCCAGCGCGGCGCGGAACGCGCCGGGACGCAGGTCGAAGTGCTGGTCGACGAGCTCGGCGATCCGGCCGCGGCCGATCTTCTCGGTCCCGAACGTCTCGACCAGGACCGACACCGGGTGCGCCACGCCGATCGCGTAGGCGACCTGGACCTCGGCGCGGTCGGCCAGGCCGGCGGCCACGAGGTTCTTCGCCACCCAGCGCGCCGCGTAGGCGGCCGAGCGGTCGACCTTCGACGGGTCCTTGCCGGAGAACGCGCCGCCGCCGTGGCGGGCCATGCCGCCATAGGTGTCGACGATGATCTTGCGGCCGGTCAGGCCCGCGTCGCCCACGGGGCCGCCGATGACGAAGCGGCCGGTCGGGTTGACCAGGAACTCGCGGCGCAGCTTGCCGGCGTCGTAGAGCTCCTTGGGCAGGATCGGCTCGACGACGTGCTCCCAGAGGTCGTCCGGGATGAGGGACTCGGCGCCCTCCTTGTGCTGCGTCGAGATCAGGAGCTTCTCGATCTCGACCGGCACGCCGTCGCGGTAGCGGACGGAGACCTGCGTCTTGCCGTCGGGGCGCAGGTACGGGACGACGTCGGACTTGCGGACGTCGGCCAGGCGCTTGGCGAGCTTGTGCGCCAGCGCGATCGGCAGCGGCATCAGCTCGGGCGTCTCGTTGGACGCGTAGCCGAACATCATCCCCTGGTCGCCGGCGCCGGCGATGTCGAGCGCGTCGTCGTCGGACGGGTCCGTGCGCGCCTCGTAGGCCTGGTCGACGCCCTGCGCGATGTCGGGCGACTGCTTGTCGATCGCGTTGAGGACGGCGCAGGAGTCGGCCGAGAAGCCGAGGTCGGCGTCGACGTAGCCGATCTTGCGGATCGTCTCGCGGGCGATCTCCTGGATGTCGACGTAGGTCTCGGTGGAGATCTCGCCGGACACGACCACGAGGCCCGTGTTGACGAGCGTCTCGCACGCGACGCGGCCGGTCGGATCGTCCTTGAGGACCGCGTCGAGGACGCCGTCGGAGATCTGGTCGGCGACCTTGTCGGGGTGACCTTCGGTCACGGACTCGGAGGTGAAGAGGTACTCGTTGTCGGCGTAGCTCATGAGATGAGGAGGAAGATCTCCGCGGTCGATTCGCTGTCGTTACCGGACGTGTGGGCGCCGATGGCGCGGACCTTGGAAAGGTCGCCCTTGGCCGCCTGATAGGCACTGGATTGGCCAAGGCCTGTCTGCTCGCCCAGCGTGAGCAGCCTGCTGAAGTCCAGGAAGAGTACAGAGGACACCGATTCCGGGTGATCCCCGAGTGCCTTCGACCATTGGCCGGTCTCGGTGAGGTGCTCGCCGCCCGCCTTCATGGCCTCGATGCCCTTGGGATCGGTCGACACGGCGACCTTGCGATCCCACACCGCAGTCGCGAAGCTCTTGCGCACCGCGACGGGCAGCGAGGCCAGCGCCGCGCGCGTCGCGGACTCGTCGTCGGCGTGGGCCAGGATGGTGAGCACGGGCGCGGGCGCGGCGCTGGTGAGCACGATGGCCGCCTCCCCCGGGAAGACCTTCCTCAGCGGACGGTCGAGCTTGCCGACCAGCGGCTGCAGCTGCTTGGAGCTGGTGCCCGCGGCGGCCAGGATGCGCTGCAGCGCGGGCGCCAGGTTGCTCACGCCGAGGTAGGCCATCGCGGAGGCGGGGACCTCGGAGGCGAGGGTCGGCTTGAACTTCCGGAACCCCGAGGCCGTGCTGCGCGCGATGGCCGGATCCAGCTGCGACTTGACCACCAGGCGCGCATGGTCCCCGGAGGCGCTCAGCCCGAAGGCCGCGCCGCGCAGCGCGGGCTGGTCGAACAGGACGCCGGCGGCGCCGAGCAGGCCGCCCTGGGGCGCCAGCAGGCGCCGGACCCCGTCGCGCGACACCCAGCCGTCGGCGGCACGGTCCGCCGGCAGCTCGCCGAAGGCCTTCTTCGGCCCCGCGGCATCGGCCAGCGACACGCCCTTGCCCTGCTGCAGCTGCTCGGCGAGGCGCAGGCTCTCGGGCTGGCCGATGGCGAGGAAGGTCCCCACGTACTGGGAGCTCAGCGCGCCGCAGCCGCGCTGCCGGGAGCCGGGGTGCTCGCTGCCGGTCTCGACCAGCACCAGCGAGTTGGCCGTCCTGCCGCCACGGGTGTCGAAGATCGCCAGCGCCGCCTCGTCAGCGCGCTTCAGCGCCCGGGCGGCGACGTCGCAGCCGGGCGCCTGCAGGCGCTTGACGATCCCGTCGCGCAGGGCCGCCCAGCCGGGGAACGCGTCGGCGACCTTGGCCGCCGCGGCGGTGGCGGCGCGGTCGCGGTCGGTGGAGAGATGGACGTAGACGAGCGCGTCGGCAGGCACCAGGTGCGCCGCACCGCTCGCGGGCACCGACCCCGACCCCGAAGCACCGCCGCCCGCGCCACCCAGGACCACCGCGAGCACGACGACGACGACCGCGACCAGCCACCGCAGCGGCTCCGACCATCGGGCGAGCCCGCCTCCGGGCGCGCTCGCGTCCGAACCGCCGCGGATGCGCTCCGCGGTGCCGCTAGGAGTCACGGCGGTTCGCGCGTTCCTTGAAGTCGATGATCAACGGGATCCCGTCCATGCCGAATCGCTGTCGCAGACGATTCTCGATGAAGTAGGCGTAGTCGCGCGTCACTCGGTTGCGGCTGTTGATCTGGATCGCGAACCGCGGCGGCCGCGTCTCGAACTGCGCCATGTACAGCAGCCGCAGCCGGCTGCCCTGCTTGGCGGGCGGCTGGCGCTCCTGCACGACCTCGCTGATGAAGCGGTTCAGCTGCGGCGTCGGGATGCGCGTGAGCATCCGGTCGCCCAGGATGATCGCGTCCTTGAGCAGCCGCTCGACGTTGCGGCCGCTCTTGGCCGACACCGTCAGCACCTTCGGACGCAGGCGCAGCTTGTTCTTGACCCGCGCGCGCTCGTGGTCCAGGTCGGCCTCCTCCATCGGGGCGACGTCCCACTTGTTCAGCACGAGCGCCGTGGCGGTGCCGGTCTTCATCGCCAGCTCGGCGATGCGCAG
>JAOPZD010000169.1 GCA_025964295.1 Conexibacter sp. | reverse complement strand
CCACCGCCCGCCCGGTGCCGCGCCCTGGACCGCCGGTCCGTAGCCCTGCGCGCCCCGCGGCTCCACGCTCTGGACGATGTCCGACCCGTCCCGATTCGCGTCGCCGCCGCATCGCAACGGCGACAGCGGCGCGCCCCGCGTCGCGCTCGTCCTGCCCGGTGGCGGCGCGCGCGGCGCCTACGAGGTGGTGCGCTCTCGGTGATCCTGCCCGTCCTGGAGGAGCGCGGCGAGCGCCCGGTCATCCTCTGCGGGACGAGCGTCGGCGCGATCAACGCCACGGCGCTCGGAGCGACGGCCGACCAGCCCGCCGCCGAGGCGGTCGCGTCGCTGATCGAGCACTGGCGCGGCCTGCGCAAGGGCGACGTCATCCGGCCGGTCGTCGGGCCGGGCCTGCCGCTGATGGCGCTGCGGATGCTCGGCGAGGCGCTGGAGGTTCCGGGCGTCCGGCTCGCGGGGCTGCTCGATCCCGCGCCGTTGAAGCGATCCCTCGATCGCTGGATCGACTGGGACGCCCTGCATCGCAACGTCCGCCACGGCGTGATCGAGGCCGTCTGCGTCGTGGCGACCTCGCTCGCGCGCTCCGGGCCGGTGGCGTTCGTCGACAGCGCGCAGCGCGTCCCGCCGTCGCGTCCCGCCGACCCGCTGCAGTACGTCCCCGCGATGCTCGACAGCGAGCACGTCCGGGCCTCCGCCGCGATCCCGATGCTCTTCCCGCCGGTCGAGATCGAGCATCCCGCCGCGCTGGCCGGCCACTACGTCGACGGCGGCACGCGCCTCAACAGCCCGGTGTCGCCCGCGCTGGCGCTGGGCGCCGACCGCGTCGTCGTCATCGGCTTCCAGCCCTTCCGCGCGCGCGTGGAGCCGGGATCGTCGTCCGGCGCCGGAGCGCCGCGACTGGCCGACGTCGCCGCGAACATCATCGACGGCCTGCTGGTCGACCAGGTCGTCGACGACCTCCACCGGTTGGCCACCGTCAACTCGTTCCTGGTGGACTCGCACGCGCCGGGGCCGCGCGGAGCCGCCGACGCCTATCGCGCCGCCCGCGGCCGTAAGCCCTACCGGAAGATCTCCTATGCCTTGGTCGCGCCCGAGCGCCGCGGCGAGCTCGCCGCGATCGCCGACGACATCTTCGAGGACAAGTACGCGGGGCTGCAGGGCTGGCTGCGTCCCGACTACCCGTTCATGTCGCGGTTGCTCGGCGGCGGCCGCTCGCCGTCGCGCGGCGAGTTGTTGTCGTTCCTGCTGTTCGACGAGGACCACGTCGACCGCCTGGTGGACCTGGGAAGGCGCGACGCCCGGCGCTGGCTCGACCGCCACCCCAACGTCTGGTGCTCGGACGCCGCCCACGACTTCGACATCGACGCCAACGCGATCGCCTCGCTGCGCGAGCGCGACGCCCTCGACGAGTGGCGCGACCTCCGCCGCCGGCCCTGAGCGATCTGCCCCGATCTGCCTGAGCACCGCGCACCTTGGGTACGCCTCCGATCACATCTCGATCGGAGAGGCACCTTCATGCTGACCATCCTGCTCATCATCATCTTGATCCTCCTCCTCACGGGCGGCGGGATCGGCTACTCCCGCCGCGGCCGGCGCCTCTAGCCGCCTTCAACCTCCAGCCCGTCCGAGCTAGACTCCCTCGGGCTCGGGGCCATAGCTCAGCTGGGAGAGCGCCTGCTTTGCAAGCAGGAGGTCGTCGGTTCGATCCCGTCTGGCTCCATGAGAGCAGAAGGTCCGCGCTTGCGGGCCTTCTGTGGTTTGGGCGCCCGGAAGTTGATGTTCTTCTGTGGTGACTTGGACTCCGTGGGCAGCGCGCGTGGGTACCGCTAAGAGCTTTGAAGCGACGGTATTGGGACTTCTCCGCGGCATCTCGACTGGTGGGTATCTGCGTCAAGGCGCTGACGAGCGGTCGGAACGATGATCTCGGGAGGCCCTCCTTGGTGCCTTCGTACGTCTGATGAGCACCGGCGGTTTGACGAGCTTATCCGGGTTTAGCGATTCGCGATAAACCACGTTAGACTCGAAAAAGTCATGGACCGGGCACTGAACCCCTACACGCCGAACGCCGGAGCGCCCCCGCGCTATCTCGCCGGTCGGCGGGCAGAAGTCGAGGACTTCCGAGTGCTCCTCAAGCGACTCCGGTCCGGCTACACCGAGCAGTCCTTGGTGGTGACGGGGCTTCGGGGCGTTGGCAAGACCGTCTTGCTTGGCGAGTATCACAAGATCGCCGCAGAAGAGGGTTGGGTCGCCGCTGATGCGGAGGTTTCCAAGAGCACGCCATTCGGCCCGCAGATGGCCAACATGGCCAGGCGCGCCCTCTTGCAGATTTCCCCGAGGGCGCGCTGGGGCGACCGAGCAAAGACCGCGGCCGCCGTGTTGAAGTCCTTCTCGCTGACCGTCCAGCCTGACGGCACGTTGACTGCTGGACTTGACGTGGATGCCGAGATGGGACGTGCGGACACCGGGAACTTGAACGATGACTTGGCCGACCTTTTCGAGGCGATCGGAAACGCAGCGCTTGAGAAGGGGGGTGGAGTCGTCTTCTTGTTCGACGAGATCCAGTTCCTCTCGAAGCGCGAGCTAGAGGCCCTGATTGGCGCCGTTCATCGGACCGTGCAGCGACAGCTCCCTGTCACGTTTGCAGGAGCCGGCCTGCCACAGCTCCCCGGTCTTGCCGGCGACGCGAAGTCGTACGCCGAGAGGCTCTTCAAGTTCCCCATGATCGGCGAGCTGCCAGAGCCCGAGGCAACGCAGGCGTTGGTCGAGCCGGCGAGGCTTGAGGGAGTCGACTTCGCCGGCGCGGCTGTCACCATGATCCTTAAGTACACCGAGGGCTATCCCTACTTCATCCAGGAGTTCGGTCGCGCAGTGTGGAATCTCGCCGAAGGGCCCACGATCACGGCGGAAGACGCGGCGGCCGCGCAGGTGATCGTCGAGGCCGAGCTCGACGAGAGCTTCTTTCGCGCGCGTATTCAGCGGTCGACGCTTGAAGAGCGGCGTTATATGCGGGCGATGGCGGAACTGGGCCCTGACGCGCAGAAAGCCGCCGACGTCGCGGAGGTTCTCGGAAAGGGCTCTCAGCAGGTTGCGCCTCTCCGCGCGCGGCTGATCAGCAAGGGCTTGTTGTACACGCCACGCTACGGCTACGCGAAGTTCACCGTTCCCCAGTTCGATCGCTTCATGCGACGTTACATGGACCGGGATGCGGAAGAGATGCCTGATTCATGAACGCTACCCCGTCCGCGCGGGCGAGGTCGAGGACCTGGAGGTCGAGCTGCCCGCCGACATGACCGCTGGAGCGCTGGCTGGCCGACCACGCGAGGCCGTCAGGATGACCGAGGACGAGTTCGTCGCGCGCGTTGCGCCCCTGTTGGTGTAGCCGACGACGCGCAGGACGGGCGCTCAGGGACGCGGGAACAGCGAGCGGTACTCGGCCGGCAGCTGGGCGGCGACGTCGTCGATCTCGTCGCCGACCGCCTCGGCCAGCGTCTCGAGCACCGCGCGCGCGTGGAGTCGCGCCGCCGAGCGCGGGACGCCCTCCCGCTCGGCGATCGCGATCAGGAACTGCTTGAGCGGCAGCCAGTCGGCCTCCGGGCTGCGCTTCTCGGCCGTCCCGCGCCGCACCGCGGCGCGCAGGTCCTCGGGCAGGTGGGCGGCGAGGTCCTCCGCCTCGCCGGCGGACAGCCGGAACGCGAGCATCTCCAGGACGGTCTCGGTGGCGCGGCGCGCGCCCTCGGCGTCCAGCGCGGTGCGGCGCGCGACGCGGTCGACGAAGTCGAAGTCCTCGTCCTCGCCGAGCTCGTCGGGCGGCGGCGGGTCGTCGAAGAGCAGTCGCTCCAGGTCGCGCGGCAGCTCGGAGGCGAGGTCGGCGATCTCGTCGGGGCCGACCGTCCGGCGCAGCGCGGCGAACACGGCGCGGACGTGGGCCTCCGCGGCGTCGATCGGGACGAGCTCGCGGATCTGCACGCGCTTCAGGAACTCCCGCGCCGACAGCGGCTGCGGGCCGTCGTCGGCGTGGCGCACGACGAGCTCGGCCAGCTGCGCGGGCAGGCGCTCGGCGAGGTCGCGCGCCTCGCCGCCGGAGATGCGCTCGCCGAGCGTCTCCAGCGTCGCGCTGACGGCGCCCTCGGCCTCGTCGCGGGGAACGTGCGCCTCCCGCTCGACGGTCGCCAGGAACCCCGCGTAGTCGGTCGCCATGGACCCGGTGGTACGCCGCCGGGCGCGCCGCGCAAGGGCGGCTCAGCGCTCGGGCCCGATCTCCAGGACGACGTCGACGTCGCCCTCGATGCGCGCGTCGGTCAGCGCGACGCTGTCGCCGCCGCCGGTGCGCTCGAAGCGCAGGTCGACGCGGCCGTTGCCGATCGCCAGCCCCTCGACGTCGACGCGGTTGACCCAGCGCGGCAGCGACGGGCGCCGGACGCGCAGGCGGCGCTGCAGTCCGTCGGGCTTGAGGCCGAGGCCGTTGACCAACATGTAGGGGATCGCGCCGGACGCCCACGCCTGCGGGTGGCAGGCGACCGGATACGGCACGGGCGTCTCGTACTCCTCGCTGGAGAACCCGGCGAACAGCTCGGGCAGGCTGTAGCCGTAGGTGTGCGACGCGGCCTCCAGCAGGCCCTCGAAGACGCGCGTGAAGTCGTCGTCGAAGCCGTAGCGGCGCAGGCCGACCGCGGCCATCGCGGTGTCGTGCGGCCACACCGTCCCGAGGTGGTAGCCGACCGGGTTGTAGGCCTGCTCGCCGCGCCCGAGCGTCCGCAGGCCCCAGCCCGAGAACATGGCCTCGCTCATCAGCGCGTCGCGGACCGCCTGGCCGCGCGCGGGCTCCAGGACCTCGGACCACAGCAGGTGGCCCTGGTTGGAGGCCAGGGCCGCGCTCGTGCGGCCGTCGCCGTCGATGCCCATGCCGTAGATGCGGCGGTGCGCGACCCAGAAGCGCTCGAGGCGCTCCTCCAGCGCGTTGGCCCGTGCGGCGAGCTGCGCCGCGCGAGCGCGGTCGCGCGCGCCCTCGCCGCTGGTCGCGTCCAGCTCCAGCAGCAGCCGCGCGATCGCGCGCAGCGCGCGGATCGCGTAGGCCTGGGGCTCGACCAGCGCGATCGGCGGCTCCAGCGGCGTGCCGTCCTCGTGCAGGACGCCGTCGTCGGAGTCCTTCCAGCCCTGGTTGCGGAGCCGGGCGTCGTCCGGCGGCTGGGCGTACGCCAGGATGCCGTCCGCCTCCCCGGTGCGCTCCATCCAGGCCAGGCACGCGTCCGCCGCCGGGACGAGGGCCTGCACCCGCGCGGGGTCCAGCCCCCACCGGTGCACCTCGCCCAGCAGCATCACGAACAGGGCGGGTGCGTCGACGGTCCCGTAGTACAGGTCGGCGTCGGCGAACCGGCCGCTGGCGGACTCGGTGGTGCGGACCTCGTGCAGGATCCGGCCCGGCTGCTCGGCCGTGCCCGGGTCCTCCCCGTGACCCTGGAGGCGCGCCAGCGTCTGGAGCACGCCGAGGGCCAGCTCCGGGTCGACCAGCAGCGCGCTCCACGCCGTCACCAGCGCGTCACGGCCGAACAGCGTCATGTACCAGGGCGCGCCCGCGGCCACCACCGGAACGTCCGGGAACTCCGGGTCGTGGGTCCGCAGCGCGCCGAGATCCTCCAGCGACCGGTCCAGCACCGCCTCGAGCTGCTCGTCCCCGGTGGCGATCCGGGTGATCCTCGATCGCCACAGCCGCCGCCGGAGCGCCGTGGTCGAGTGCTCCACCGGCTGGCCCGCCGGGTGGCTCAGCGGCACGGCCACGCCGTCCACCAGCACCGACAGGCTCAGCGACGTATGCCAGGTGGCGTGCGGCGGGACGATCACCTGCCACGCGAGGGAGTTCGGGAACGCGTCACCCGGGGGATCGGCGGTCAGCACCACGTCGCGTCGCCGGCCCCCGCGGACGAACCCGAACCGCAGCGTGCCGCGGCCCCAGGAGCGCATCAGCTCCCCGGCCGCGGGCGTTGCGGACCCGCTGCGGCCGCCCTTCACGACCAGCAGGTCGTCGAAGTCGGCGTCCGCCCGTACCTCGACGCGGACCGAGACCGGCGTGTGGGCGTGGTTGCGCAGCTCGAGGTCCTCGCGCATGCCCTGGCCGACCCAGCGGCGGCGCAGGACCAGCAGGTCCTCCGCGGGCCGGCCGGGCGGCGCGGGCGCCCGGAGCACGAACGTCGCGTGGAACGGCACCTCGCCGGCGACCGACAGCGGCTCCGGCGCCACCCCGTCGATCCGCAGCTCCCACCGGGAGACCAGCCGGGCGTCGAGGAAGAACAACCCCTGCGGGTCGCCGCCGATGTCCCCGCTGCGGTCCGACAGGCAGAACGTCGACCCGTCCACGACCGTGATGAGCCCACCCCGGTCGAGGGGTGCGCTCGTGTCGCCGGGACCGCGGGGCGCAGTCACGGTGGCCTCCGGTGCGTCGGGTCGTCGCCGGTCGGCGTGGCCCGGCGCGTATGCCACCTCACCACCTTTCGGGTCCGCCGGTGGCCGAAGCGTCCGATCAGGAGTGTTCGCGGAGCCGCTCGAGCATCGCGATCGCGGCACCGAGGTCGGCCGCCGCGGGCGGGAACGCCGAACGCGGGGGCACGACGTCGAGGAGTCGCGACGCGGCGGCGGGCAGGTCGTCGGTGCCCTCCGGACGGTCGCGGCAGTCCTGGAGGTCCCGCAGCTCCAGCCAGATCCGGTGTTCGAGGTCGGTGTCGTCGGGCGTCCACCGTTCGGGCCCCGCGCGCCAGCGGCGGGCGGCCGACAGGACTCGGTCCACGAGGTCGGGGAGTCGGGCGTCCGGTGCTCCCCGCCTGGACTCGGACATCGCCAGCCCCTCCACCGGTGCGGGCCATGGCCGCGCCGATGGCGTGAACGTACGACCTGCCCCGGGACGAGTCCATGTCGACGGCGAATGATCTGGCGGGTCGGTACCGTCGGCGTTGTGGCAGACCTGCTCCTCATCGAGGACGACCCGACGATCGGGGAGTCGCTGCGCGACAGCCTGGTCGCCGACGGCCACCAGGTCCGGTGGGCCGCCACCGCGGCGGAGGCCCTGGCGACCGCGCGGGACGCCCCGTACGCGCTGGCGCTGCTCGACGTCGGGCTGCCGGACCTGGACGGGTTCGAGGTCGCGCGCCGGCTCCGGGACCTGCAGCCCGCCTGCGTCATCGTGATACTCACCGCGCGGACCGACGAGGTCGACGTGGTGGTCGGCCTCGAGGCCGGTGCCGACGACTACCTGACCAAACCGTTCCGCCTGTCGGAGCTGCGGGCCCGGGTGCGGGCGCACCTGCGCCGCGGTGCCCCCGCGCCGGTGGGCCCGACCGAGGTCGGCGCCCTGCACGTGGACGTCGCGTCGCGGCGCTGCCGGCTCGGGGAGGTCGACGTG
>JAOPZD010000116.1 GCA_025964295.1 Conexibacter sp. | reverse complement strand
CTGCGGGCCGCGCTCGAACTCGACCTCCACGTCGAGCGCGTGCGCCTGCTGCCGGCCGGCCTCGTCCTGCTCGCCGAGGTCGCGCGCGCCGCGCGCTGCCCGCTGCACGTCGGGTCCGGGGGCCTGCGCGAGGGCGTGGTGCTCGACCTCCTCGCGCAGTTCGGGTAGACCTGGGAGTCGAGAGGATGGCGAAGGCACGCGACATCCCGGGCCTCGATGGCCGCATCAGCTTCCGCGCCGTGGCGCGCGAGGCGGTCGCGGTGCGGGCGGACGAGGTCTTCGAGCACGCCGCCGGCGTCCTGGACACCGACGACATCGAGCGCGTCCACGACATGCGCGTCGCGACCCGCCGCCTGCGCGCGGTGCTCGAGGTGTTCGCGCCGGCGTTCGACCGCGCCGAGCACAAGGCGGCGCTGCGCGACGTCAAGGCGCTGGCCGACGCGCTCGGGGCGCGCCGCGACCCCGACGTCCAGCTCGCCGCGCTGGCGCGGCTGCAGGAGGCGCTGCCGGAGGCCGACCGCCCCGGCATCGAGGCCTTCGCCGAGCGGGTGCGCGCCGAGCAGCAGCAGGGCAACGCGACGCTGGCCGCGGCGCTGAAGGTCATCGAGGCCGACGACCTGCAAGGCCGCCTGCAGCGGCTGGCGGCGGCATGAAGGCACGCAAGGTCAAGGGGATCGACCCCGACGGGCCGGCGGCCGCGGAGGTCGCCAAGATCGTCGCGGTCCGGCTCGAGGAGCTGTGCTCGTTCATGCCCAAGGCGCGCGACCCCGCCGCCGTCCACACGCTGCACGACATGCGCATCGCGGCCAAGCGCCTGCGCTACGTCCTGGAGCTGTTCGCGGGCGCCTTCGGCCCCCACGCGGCCGATGCCGCCAAGCAGGCCAAGAAGCTCCAGGACGTGCTCGGCGAGATCCACGACTGCGACGTCACGCGCCCGCGGGTCGCCGCGCTGGCCGCGGAGCTGCGCGCCGAGGATGCGCGCGCCGTCCGCGCGCTGGCCCCCGCCGACGCCAAGGACCTCGATCCGGCGCTCGCCGCCCAGGCGCCGCACCGCGCGGCCTACCGCGGCCTGCACACGATGGACGTCGCGCTGGCCGCCCGGCGCGAGCTGCTCTTCGAGCGCTTCCTCGACCGCTGGGACAAGCTCGAGCGCCAGGGCTTCCGCGACCGGTTGACCGAGGCGATCACATCCCGTTCACACGACGGTAACGGCGACGGCGCGGCCGACGGCCTACCGTCCGAGGTGGCCACATGACCCCAGATCCCCAGCTCACGCAAGAGTCGATCCGCGCCGTCGAGGCCGTCAAGGCGCCACCGCCTCCGCCGTCGGACCTCGACGCGCCCGAGCTGTACATCAACCGCGAGCTGTCCTGGGTCGACTTCGACGACCGCGTCCTGCAGCTCGCCGAGGACACCTCCCAGCCGCTGCTGGAGCGCTGCAAGTTCGCCGCGATCTTCGGGTCCAACCTCGACGAGTTCTTCATGATCCGCGTCGCGGGCCTGCACGACCAGGTCGACGCCGGCATCACCGCGCCCAAGCTCGACGGCCGCACGCCGTCGGAGACCATCGACGCGATCCGCGAGAAGGTCCTCGCGCTGTCAGACCGCCAGTGCCGCTCGCTGTCGCACGACCTGCGCCCGCAGCTGGCCGAGCACGGCATCCGCCTGGTCGGCGTCGACGAGGTCTCCTCCGACGCGCGCCGCGCGCTGGACCACCGCTTCCGCCGCCAGATCTTCCCGGTGCTGACGCCGCTGGCCGTCGGCCTCGGCCGGCCGTTCCCCTACATCTCGAACCTGTCGCTCAGCCTCGCCGTGCTCGTGCGCGACCCGGTGTCGGGCCTGACGACGTTCGCGCGCGTCAAGGTCCCCAAGGAGATGCTCCCGCGCTTCGTCGCGCTGGAGGACGAGCCGACGACGTTCGTGCCGATGGAGGAGCTGATCGCCGCCAACCTCGAGGCGCTGTTCCCCGGGATGGAGGTCGTCGAGCACGGCGTCTTCCGCGTCACCCGCGACGCCGACTTCGAGATCAGCGACGAGGCCGACGACCTGCTGACCGCCGTCGAGGACGAGCTGCGCCGCCGCCGCTTCGGCGAGGTCGTCCGCGTCGAGATCGAGGCGGGCATGGCGCCCGCGCTGCGCGAGGCGCTGACCGACGCGCTGGAGGTCGAGCCGCGCCAGGTCTATGAGATCCGCGACCTGCTCGACCTCACCGACCTGTGGCAGATCGTCAAGCTCAAGGGCTTCCACGACCTGCGCGACGAGCCATGGCAGTCGGTGACCCAGCCGCGGCTGCGGCCCGAGGAGCACCACGCCAAGGCCGACATCTTCGCCGCGATGCGCGCGGGCGACATCCTCGTCCACCACCCCTACGACTCGTTCTCCTCGTCGGTCGGGCGCTTCGTCGAGCAGGCCGCCAACGACCCCGACGTCCTGGCGATCAAGCTCACGATCTACCGCACCTCCGACGACACGCCGCTGATCCCGGCCCTGATCCGCGCGACCGAGCGCGGCAAGCAGGCCGTCTGCCTCGTGGAGCTCAAGGCGCGCTTCGACGAGCGGGCCAACATCGAGTGGGCGCGCAAGCTGGAGGAGACCGGCGTCCACGTCGTCTACGGCCACCCGGCGCTGAAGACCCACGCCAAGTGCATCCTCGTCGTCCGCCGCGAGGGCGACGGCGTGCGCCACTACCTGCACATCGGGACCGGCAACTACCACCCCAAGACCGCGCGCCTGTACACCGACTTCGGCCTGTTCACGACCGACGAGCGCCTCGGCTCCGACGTCGCCGACATGTTCAACTTCCTGACGGGCTACGCGCGGCCGCGGCGCTACCGCAAGGCCCTCATCGCGCCCGACCACCTGCGCGACGGGATCGTCGACGAGATCGAGCAGGTCATCGCCGCCCACGAGGAGGGCAAGCCGGCGCGCATCCAGATGAAGATGAACTCGCTGGTGGACCGCACGTGCATCAAGGCGCTGTACCGCGCCTCGCAGGCGGGCGTCCCGGTGGACCTCAACATCCGCGGGATCTGCTGCCTGGTCCCGGGCGTGCCGGGCGTCAGCGAGAACGTCCGCGTGGTGTCGATCGTCGGGCGCTTCCTGGAGCACTCGCGCGTCTTCGCCTTCCAGCGCGGCGACGAGCACCGCGTGTTCATCGGCTCGGCCGACCTGATGCCGCGCAACCTCGACACGCGCGTCGAGCTCGTCTCGCCGGTCGAGGACGAGATCCTGCGCGACGACCTGCTCGACACGCTCGAGCGCGCGTTCGCCGACGACACGCACGCCTGGGAGCTCCAGACCGACGGGACGTGGAAGCGCCGCGAGCGCGGCCCCGACGACCCGGAGCCGCGCGACCTCCAGCGCGAGCTGATGCTCGGCCACACCGCCCGCGCCGCCGAGCGCGACCCCTCGAGCACCAGCTAGCCCAGCGAGGCGCTACGGTCGGGGCGATGCCGCGCCGCGCGCTCGCCCTGCCGCTCGTCGCCGCCGTCCTGGCGGTCGCGGGATGCGGGTCCTCGGGCACGTCGTCGACCACGGCGTCGAAGGGGCCGGAGCAGGTCGCCAACGGCCCGGCGGCGCCGGCGAGGTCGATCACCGGCGGCACGTCGCTCGTGCGCTCGGTCAAGCTGCGCCCGTCGCGCGCGCCGGTCCCGGTGCTCATGTACCACGTGATCGCCGCGGCGCCGCCCGGTGCGAAGTACGGCGGGCTCTGGGTGCCGCCCGCCGCGCTGCGCGCGCACGTCGCGGCGCTGGCGCGCGCCGGCTACCAGGCGGTCACCCTCGACGCCGTCCTGGACGGGTGGGCGGGCAAGCCGACGCTGCCGCCCCATCCCGTCGTCCTCTCCTTCGACGACGGCTACCTGAGCCAGGGCAAGGACGCGGGCGCGATCCTCGCCCAGCGCGGCTGGCCCGGCGTCCTCAACCTCGCCTGGCACAACCTCGGCACGCCCGGCGGCCTGACCCGCACGCGGGTCCGGCAGCTGGTCCACGCGGGCTGGGAGATCGACGCGCACTCGCTCACGCATCCGGACCTCACGACGCTCGACGCGAGCGCCCTCAAGCGCGAGATCGCCGGCTCGCGCGACGCGATCCACGCCGCGTTCGGCGTCCCGGTCGACGCGTTCTGCTACCCCGCCGGCCGCTTCGACCCGACCGTCGAGGCGGCGGTCCGCGCCGCCGGCTACCGCGCGGCGACGACCGAGCTGCCCGGCCCGGCCACGCCGACGCAGGACCGCTACGCGCTGTCGCGCATCCGCGTGAACGCCGGAGACGGCGCCGCCGCGGTGCTCGCGCG
>JAOPZD010000199.1 GCA_025964295.1 Conexibacter sp. | reverse complement strand
ACCGAGCGCGAGAGCCAGCAGGCGGCGATCGCCGCGGCGGCCGAGCGCTTCGGGCGCCTGGACATCATGTTCAACAACGCCGGGATCTCGCAGACCGCCCACTTCCTCGACACCACCGAGGAGGACTACGACCGGATCATGGCCGTCAACGCCCGCGGCACGTTCCTGGGGATGCAGGAGGCCGCCCAGCAGTTCCAGCGCCAGGGCGGCGGCGGCGGCAAGATCATCAACACGGCGTCGATCGCGGGCAAGTCGGGCTTCCCGCTCTTCGCCGCCTACTCGGCGAGCAAGTTCGCGGTGATCGGCCTGACGCAGGCGGGCGCGCGGGCGCTGGCCGAGGACGGGATCACCGTCAACGCGTTCTGCCCCGGCGTCGTGACGACCGAGCTCTGGGAGCAGCTCGACGGGGAGTTCATCGCCATCGGCGAGACCGAGAAGCCGGGCGAGGCGCTGGAGTCCTTCGGCGCCGGCATCCTCGTCGGCCGCCTCTCGACGCCCGACGACATCACCGGCCTGGCGCTGTTCCTCGCCTCGCCCGACAGCGACTACATCACCGGCCAGGCGATCAACGTCGACGGCGGGATGATCTTCCACTAGGGAAGTGGCCCCCGCCGGCGGGACGCCGGCGGGGGCACGCGGTCAACGGCTCAGCGGAGGAGGACGCCGCCGTTGACGTCGAGCGAGGCGCCGGTCATGTAGCGGGCCTCGTCGGAGGCGAGGAAGACGATCGCGTCGGCGATGTCCTCCGGAGGGCAGGCGTGCTTGAGCGGGATCTTCGCCCACTCGGAGTCCTTCATCTCCTCGGTGGTGATGCCGCGGTTGACGGCCTCGTCGCGCAGGGCCTTGCGGTGCATCTCGGTGTCGACGTTGCCCGGCGAGACGCAGTTGGCGGTGATGTTGGCGTCGGCCTCCTCCTCGGCGATCGCCTGCGTGAGCATCCGCAGCGCGGCCTTCGACGCGCAGTAGGCCCCGAAGTAGGCGTGGCCGCTGTAGGAGAACCACGACGCGACGTTGACGATCCGCCCGCCGCCCTGCTCGCGCATGCGCGGGATGACGGCGCGCGCGGTGTGCATCGGGCCCTTGGCGTTGACGGCCAGGACCCGGTCCCACTCGTCGCCCGGCAGATCGGCGACCTTGGCCGCCTCCTGCAGGACGCCGGCGACGTGGGCCAGCACGTCGACGCGGCCGAAGCGCTCGACGGTCGCGGCGACGAGGCGGTCCACGTCCTGCGCGTCGGTGACGTCGCAGCGCTGGGCCAGGACCTCGGCGCCGTCGGTCAGCTCGCCGGCGACGCCCTCGATCGCGGGGTCGACGTCGGCCAGCGCGAGCCGGGCGCCCTCGCGCGCGAACGCCTGCGCCGTGGCCAGGCCGACGCCGCGGGCGGCGCCCACCACCAGGACGACCTTGCCGTCGAACCGCCGTGCTCCTGCGCTCATGCTGCCTTCTCTCGGTCGGGGACCCACCAGTCGTGGCCGACAGCATGGCGCGCGCCCGTGCGCGCGAGGAACGTCCGAACGGAGGTTCTAGGAGTCGAACGGCGAGCGCGGGTCGCCGGTGCGCCCGACGACGGTCCACACCACGGTCGTCGGCTGGTCGCCGATCGTCCAGAAGCGGTGCGGGGTGGTGGAGGGCAGGACGATCGAGTCGCCCGGCTCCAGCTCGTAGTTGTCGAAGCCGACGGTCGCGCCGAGGCGCCCGGCGAGGACGAGCCCGTACTCGCGGCCGTTGTGGCGCATGAGCGCGTCGGGCGGGCAGGACGCCCCGCCGACGTCGTAGGTGACGTAGAGGAAGTCGACGTCCGGGTCGGTCGTCGGCGTCAGCCGCTCCCAGTGCACGCCGCTGGCCAGGCTGATGCTCGGCCGCCGGTCGCTGCGCAGGACCATGCCGCCCTCGAGGCGCTCGGCGGCGGTCAGCTGGTCGGGCCGGTCGGCGGGCTCGGGGTCGGCGAACAGCTCGTCGAGCGAGATGCCGAGCGCCGAGACGATGGCGTACAGCGTCGCCACCGACGGGTTGGCCTTGCCGTTCTCGATCTGCGAGATCAGGCTCGGCGAGCAGCGGACCTCGCGCGCCAGCGAGCGCGCCGACATGCCGTGGCGCTCGCGGTGGGCGCGGAGGCGGGCCGCGACGACGGGCGGGATGCCGAGCGCAGGCTCTTGGGACTTCTGCTGGGCCATGGAGTCGGCCGAGTCTACCCCCGGTCTCGGGCCCCGAACGACCTCCGATCGGACGTACTGGTGCGCGCTGCGGCGCGCTTAGGTTGCGGCGATGACGACGAGCGAGCAGGCGCGCGGAGACCGGTTCGAGGGAAGGGTCGCCGTGGTGACCGGGGCCGGGTCGGGCATGGGCGCCGCCATGGCGCGCGGCTTCCACGCCGAGGGCGCGAGCGTCGTGGCCGTCGACGTCGACGCCGCCGGCCTGGAGCGCACGGTCGCCGACCTCGGCGGGACGTCGGACCGCGCGCGCCCGGTCGTCCTGGACGTCAGCGATCGCGCGGCGGTGGCGGCCTTCGGCGCCGGCCTCGCGGCGCGCGGGCGCGTCGACGTCCTCTGCAACAACGCGGGGATCCTGGACGACTACACCCCCGTGCACGAGACGAGCTGGGAGCTGTGGACGCGCATCCTCGCGGTCAACCTCAACGGGCCGTACCTGATGGCCCACGCGCTCGTCCCGGCGATGCTCGAGCAGGGCAAGGGCGCGATCGTCAACACCGCCTCGATCGCCGGCGTCGTCGCCGGCGGCGGGGGCGCGGCGTACACCACGTCCAAGCACGGGCTGATCGGGCTGACCAAGCAGCTGGCGTTCGACTACGGACGCCACGGCATCCGCGCCAACGCGATCTGCCCGGGCGCCATCGCCACGGGCATGACCGTCGAGCTGCGCACGCCCGAGCTCGGCAACGAGCACGTCAACGCCGCGATCGCGGCGACGCCCGCCGGGCGCTGGGGCGAGCCGGAGGAGGTGGCGGCGCTGGCGCTGTTCCTCGCCTCCGACGACGCGTCGTTCATGCACGGCGTGCCGGTCCTGGTCGACGGCGGCTGGACGTTGTCGTAGGCCTCGATGGCCGACGTCGTCGCCACGGAGGCGCAGGCGGCGGCCGCCGCCCGGCCGCCGCTGATCGTGCTCGGGCCGCTGGAGCGGTTCCTCGACGCGCACGGGCTCGGCAGCGGGGAGCTCGTGGCGGCGCCGATCGGCGACGGCCACTCCAACGTGACCTACGAGCTGCGCCGCGGGGACGGGCTGCGCGTCGTCCTGCGGCGACCGCCGCGCCCGCCGCTGGCGCCGTCGGCCCACGACGTCGTCCGCGAGGCGCGGCTGCTGGCCGCGCTGGGCCCGGCCGGGGTGCGGGTCCCGGCGGTGCTGGCGGTGTGCGAGGACGCCGGCGTCATCGGCATGCCGTTCTTCGTGATGGAGCACGTCGACGGCGACGTGCTCGGCGAGCGGATGCCCGCGGCGCTGGACACCGTGGCCGGCCGCGCCGACGTCGCCGGCGAGCTCGTCGACGCGCTGGCCGAGCTGCACGCCGTCGATCCGCAGGCCGCCGGGCTCGGAGCGCTCGGGCGCCCGGCCGGCTACCTGGAGCGCCAGGTGCGGCGGTTCGGCGCGCTGTGGGAGAGCCAGCGCACGCGCGACGTCGCGGAGGTCGAGCGCGTCGGCGCGTGGCTGGCGCGGCGGATCCCGCCGTCGGGCGACGCCGCCGTCGTCCACGGCGACTTCCGGCTCGGGAACGTGATGTTCGACCGCGAGCGCCCGCGGCTGCGCGTCGTGCTGGACTGGGAGATGGCGACGCTCGGCGACCCGCTCGCCGACCTCGGCTACCTGTGCGCGACGTGGGCGCGTCCCGGCGACGCCGAGAACCCCATGAACATGCTCTCGGTCGTGACGCGGCGGCCCGGCTTCCCGTCGCCCGACGCGCTGCGCGATCGCTACGCGACGATCACCGGCCGCGACGTCGACGGCCTGCTGTTCTACGAGGTGCTCGCGCTGTGGAAGGCGGCGATCTTCCTGGAGAGCAGCTTCCGCCGCTACCGCGAGGGCAGGACCGACGACCCCTACTTCGCCTCGCTCGAGCGCGGCGTGCCGCAGCTCGCGCGCGAGGCGCTGCACCGCACGACGGGCTAGCCGGCCTCGACCGCGCGCTTGATCGACGCCGCGAAGTCGTCGGCGCCCTTGCGCGCGGAGCGCAGCGCGAAGCCGGCGATCAGCTTGCCGGCGCCGTGGCCCTCGAGCTCGTTGAAGATCGTGACGCGGGTTCCGGCGCCGTCCGGCGCCAGGTCGTAGCCGCCCGCCGGCGCGGTAACCGCGTTCTTGGAGCGCTCGGCCCAGCGGATCGTCGTCGGCGGCGCGAACTCGGTCAGCTCGAACTCGCGCTTGGTCGTCATCCCGGCGTCCTTGACCGTGCTGGCGAAGCGCGTGCCGACCCCGATCGGGCCGTCGGTGACCTTGCGGATCGTCTGCACCCGAGGGCTGAACTTGGGGTCGTTCTCGCCGTCGGCGAGGAACGCGAAGACCTCCTCGATCGGCCTGTCGACGACGGTGGTCCCTTCGAAGCGTCCGGCCATGCGCCCGACCCTAGTCCTGTCAGCTGGCCGCCGCAACGACCACCTTGCCGTCCATCCCCGGGTGGATCGTGCAGTGGTAGCGGAACGTCCCCGCCGTGGCGAAGCGCAGGGTGTAGGTCCCCGTCTTCTGCGTCCTGCTGTGCCTGCGGGCGAACGTGACGTTGTGCGGTGAGGACCCGTCCTTCCAGATCCAGGTGACCGAGCCGCCGCGCGCGATGCGCGTGGTGGCCTTCTTGAAGGAGATGTCCTTCAACGTGACGGTGGCCTGCTTCGGCGTCGCCGCCAGGGCGGTGGGCAGCGAGGCGGCGGCGCCGACGGCGGCCACGGTCACGAGGGCGGCGAGCTGCGCGGAGGACTTCATGGGGGGTGGTGCGCGCGCGGGCCGCCGGTGGATCAGCGGACCTTGGCGCGTCGCCCGCTGATCCGATCGCCCAGGTCGGGCGCAGGAACCGGCGACAACTCCGAACAGGGGACGAACATGAGTGATGAGCTGAGCGTCGTCGCATTCGACGACGACCAGGCGGTGGCCGAGGCCATGGCCGGGCTGGACGAGGCGGGCCAGACCCGCGGTGGGCTGTTCCGCCGCGCGGGTGCCGCGGCCGGCGGCCTCGGGATCGCGATGGCGATCCTGCCGGGCGCCGCGAGCGCGCGCCGGGGCGGCAGCAAGAAGGAGGACGTCAAGATCCTCAACTTCGCGCTGACGCTGGAGTACCTGGAGGCGGCGTTCTACGCCGAGGCGCTCGCGCGCGGCAACTTCTCCGGGTCGGTGCTGAACTTCGCGCAGGTCGTGGCCAGCCACGAGGCCACGCACGTCGCGACGCTCAAGGGCGTGCTCGGTGCCAAGGCCGTCGCCAAGCCGTCGTTCGACTTCAAGGGCACGACCCGGAAGTGGAGCACGTTCCTGCGCACCTCCAAGGTGCTCGAGGACACGGGCGTCGCCGCCTACCAGGGCCAGGCGCCGCGCATTCACCAGAACGCGGTCCTCGGGCCGGCCGGGGCGATCCTCGCCGTCGAGGCGCGCCACGCGGCGTGGGTGCGCGACCTGCTCTACGCGGGCAAGTCGGTCAAGCCGGCGCCCGAGGCGTTCAGCACCCCGCAGTCGATGTCGGCGATCCTCGCCGCCGTCAAGAAGACCGGCTTCATCAAGTCCTGACCGGGAGATCCAGACCATCATGATGTTCATGAACAAGAAGCCGCGGGTCGACCTGGCCGGCGTGCTCGACTTCGACACCGACGGCGCGCTACGGGAGACGGCCGAGCAGGCCGAGGGCCAGTCGCGGCGCCGCTTCCTGCGGACCTCGGGGCTCGCCGTGGGCGGCGCCGCCGTCGCCGGCGGGCTGCTGCCGGGCGCGTCCGCGGGCGCCGCCACGCCGAAGGGCGACGTCGCGATCCTCAACTTCGCGCTGACGCTCGAGTACCTGGAGTCGGCGTTCTACGCGTCGGCGCTCAAGCACGCCGGGCTGACCGGCGAGCACAAGCGGCTCGCCCGCACCGTGCACCAGCACGAGGCCGCCCACGTCCAGGCGCTGAAGAAGGCGCTCGGGTCCTCGGCGGTCAAGCGGCCGGCCTTCGACTTCGGCTCGGCCGTGCAGTCGCAGGCGGCGTTCACGGCGACGGCGATCACGCTGGAGGACACGGGCGTCCAGGCCTACCAGGGCCAGGCGCCGTTCATCCAGTCCAACGCGATCTTCAAGGCCGCGATCTCGATCCACCCGGTCGAGGCCCGCCACGCCGCGTGGATCCGCAACATCGGCGGCATGGCGCCCGCGCCCGCCGCGTTCAACCCGGCGCTGACCAAGGCGCAGGTGCTGGCCGCGGTCAACGGCACCGGCTTCATCAGGTAGGCGCGCGGTTTCACCCGCGCGCGCCGGGGAACAGGTTCCCCCGATGCGCGTGCGGCGACCCCGCGATCCCGATCCGCAGCAGGAGCTGGCCCTCGACACGCTCAAGCGCGTGGTCGAGGGCTGCTTCGCGGGGATGCGCGAGCTGCCCGCGCTGCTGGGCGCCTGCGAGGACACGGGCCGAGGAAGGCCTCGCGCGCAGGTCCTGCCGCTGCTGGGCGCCAACGCCGTCGCCCAGCGCAACGCGTGGGAGCGCCGCGCGGTCCTGCGCGCCCGGCTGCCCGGCGCGGTCCAGGCCGACATCGGCCTCGAGTACCTCCAGGGCGTCAACGAGGCGCTGGCCCTGGTGGCCGGCGACACGGCCGACCCGCTGCTGCCCGACGGCGAGGACCTCGCGCGCTGGACGGCCGACCCGCAGCTGCTGCGCTGGCTGCAGCGCACCAGCGGCGGCGTCCCGGGC
>JAOPZD010000075.1 GCA_025964295.1 Conexibacter sp. | reverse complement strand
CGTTCCTGTTCCGGCCGGAGATCGGGGTCGCGGCCGCGCTGGGCGCCTGGATCCTGGGCCGCGACAGCGGGCTCGCCCACCCGCGCCGGCTGTGGCTCGTCGCGGGCGGCGTGGCGCTGGCGGGGCTGCTGCCGTTCCTGGTCGTCGCGCCAGGGGACTTCCTGTCGCAGACCTTCGGCTTCGCGGGCCAGCAGCACCTGCAGCGGCTGCCGTTCCCGCTGGCGCCGCACACCACCGACCCCAACAAGCTGCTCGAGCGCGAGTTCCCGGCGTTGTTGGTGCTCTTCACGGTGCTGTGGGCGGTCGCGGTGCTGCCGCGGCGCCGGGGCGGCGCGCTCGTGCCGCTGCTCGTCGTCGGCCTGGCCTACCTGCTGGCCCGCACCGACGAGTTCCACCTCGTGCCGCTGGCCGCGATCCTGGCCATCGCGCTGGCCGTCGGCGCCGCGCGCGAGGACCGGCTGGGGTGGAAGGTCGCGCTGGCCGCGGGCCTCGCGGTCATCGCGCTGCACGGCCTCGACCGCGAGCTGGGCAAGGTCACCGACGCCACCAACATGGCCGGGATCGACCTGCCGTCGGCCAACGGCGCACGGACGACGCAGAAGGACGCCCACGCGCTGGAGGAGCTCGACGAGGCGGTCGCGCGCCGTACGCGCCCCGGCTCGTTCCTGCTGTCGGCGCCGCCGCGCTATGACCGCGTCCGCGTCGGCGACACGTTGTTGTACATCCTGCTGGACCGCGAGAACCCGACGCGCTACGACGTCGTGCAGCCCGGCGTCGTGACCACCGCCAAGGTCCAGCGCGCGATGCGCGCCGACCTCCAGCGCACCCGGACGCCGCTGGTCGTCCGCTGGCTCGCCCCGGCGGCGACCATCACGGAGGACAACGGCTCCGGCCGCTCCTCCGGCGTGACGCTGCTCGACGACTACATCAACGCCAACTACGCGCGCGTCGGGCGCTACGGCGATTACCTGCTGCTCCAGCGGCGCTAGGCGGTGAGGACGATCGGCGCGCCGTCGGTGATGACGATCGTGTGCTCGGCGTGCGCCGACAGCGAGCCGTCGGCGGTGCGGACGACCCACTCGCCGTCCTCGACGACCTCGCCCTCGCCGGCGGCGATGATCGGCTCGATCGTGATGACCAGGCCCTCGGTGAGCACCGGCGACGGGCCGGGCTGGGCGACGGAGAAGACCGTCGGCTCCTCGTGGATGCGGCGGCCGATGCCGTGGCCGGTCAGCGCGGCGCAGACGGAGAAGCCGCGCTTCTCGATCTCGCCCTGGACGGCGACGCCGATGTCGTTGACCGTCGCGCCGGCGGTGGCGACGGCCATCCCGCGCTTCAGCCCGGTCTCCGCCGCGCCGATCAGCTTGACCGCCGACGGCTTGGCCTTGCCCACCGCGACCGTCCGGCAGGCGTCGGCGTAGAAGCCGTCGAGCTCGGCGGTGACGTCGAGCTTGACCAGCTCGCCCTCGCGCAGCTTGCGCGGGCCGGGGATCCCGTGGACGGCCTCGTCGCCGACCGAGATGCAGATGACGCCGGGGAAGCTGTAGTCCAGCTGCGGACCGGAGCGGGCGCCGTGGGCGGCGAAGACGCGGCCGGCGGCGGCGTCGAGCTCGGCGGTCGTCACCCCGGGGCGGACGAGCTTGCGCAGCTCCCGGATCGTCTGGGCCACGACCTGCCCGGCGGCCTTCAGGCCGGCCAGCTCCTCAGGGGTGTCGGCGGACATGGACCACAGGGTACGAGCCCACGCCCCAGCGGCGTCGAGGGACGACTCAACCACCGTATGCGTGGTTGAGTCGTCCCTCGACGCTCGTGGGCCGTACGATCCGGCGCCGATGGCCGTCCGGATCCTCCTGCTCGCGTGCGCGGTCGCCCTCGTGGTCGTCGGCGTCTCGCGCGGACGCGAGCACAACGCCTGCCAGGACGCGCGCTTCGACGCGCTGTCGGTCGGGCTGCGCAAGCGCCCAGCGACCGACGCCGCGGCGATCGGCGCGCGGCTGGCCGACCACTGCCGCGACGTCGACGAGCTGGTCAACGGCGCGGTCGTCTTCACGCGCGTCGGCGCGACGGGGCCGGCGATGACGCTGGCCCAGCGGGCCGTCGGGCGCGAGCCGGACCGCCGCAACTCGTGGCTGGCGCTGGCGACGGTCCGTCAGCGCGTCGGCGACGCCTCGGGCGCCGCGCGGGCCCGGGCGCGTGCGGTGGCGCTGGATCCCGTCGGCTTGGGCGGCCGCGGGTCCTTGAACCGCAGCAGCGGGCGCTCGACCAGGTAGTACGACGCCGATGCGCAGGCGATCGCCACGACGGCGATCACGAAGGTGAACACGAAGAACGACCCGTGCGAGGTCCAGTCCTGGACCTTGAGGAGCTTCTCGGTCAGCGGCAGGTGCCAGAGGAAGATCCCGTAGGAGATCAGCCCCAGCCACGCGACCGGGCGCCAGCCGAGGACGCGGGCGGGGAGGTCGCGGCGGCCCGCGACCGGCTCGCCGAGCATCGCCGGCAGCGCGAAGCAGCCGGCGATCGCGGCGTAGAAGAGATGGCCGAAGTACCAGTCGTCGTCGTCATACGCGTTGAGATCGAGCGTCGGCATCCCGATCTGGGTCAGCGCGAGCAGCAGGACCGCGGCGGCGATCCAGGCGGTCCCCGGCCGCGTGGCCATCACGCGCATCAGCGCGGGGCGCTGCGCCGCCGGGGCGCGATGCCAGCGGGCGCTGGCCACCGCGAAGGCCATCCCGACCGTGAACCACAGGAACGTGCCGACGATCGTGCTGGAGATCGTGTCCGGCGTCCGGTCGGCGAACGACAGCGTCCGCGCCCACAGCGAGAGCGCGCCGAGCAGGGCGAGCAGGCCGAGCTCGGTCCGGGCCTGGAAGGCGAGCGGCCGGCCCTTCAGCCAGCGCGCGCAGGCGAGGGCGTAGAGCGGGAGCAGGAGGTAGAACTGCAGCTCGACGCACAGGCTCCAGGCGGTCTTCAGGCCGCCCTGGATCCAGGGGATGCGCAGGTCCTGCAGGAACCCGTAGTAGACCCACCAGTCGTGGCTGTGGACGAACAGCAGCCCCGGCCAGATCGCCAGGACGGTCAGCGCCAGCCAGTAGGCCGGGATGATCCGCAGCGCGCGGCGGCGGAGGTAGAGCGCGACGCGCGGCGCCGGGCGCTCCTCGAAGCGGGCGGCCACGAACGGGCGGTAGAGCAGGAACCCCGAGATCACGAAGAACAGCGCGACGCCGATGTCCAGCCGCGCGGTGATCTGGCCCGGCAGCCCGTGCCCGTTGAAGCCGGAGAGGAACGCCGTGTGGGTCACCAGGACGCTGAGCGCCGCGACCGCTCGCAGCCCGTCGACCAGCGGAAAGCGCGGGTTGCCGGGCGGGGGACGCAGCGCGTCGGGCGTCGCCTCGGGCGCGGGCGGGTGCCCCGCGGTGGTGATGTCGCTGCCCGTCATCGGCGCGCGAGTCTACGCTTCGGGCCTTGCCCGCCCGCCTCCGGACCGCCCTGCCGCTCATCGCGCTGCTCGCGCTGGCGGTGCGCGTCGCCTACGTGCTGCTCAACCGGCACACGCCGGTGGTCGGCGACGCGCTGATGTACCACCTCCAGGGCGCCAACCTGGCCGACGGCCGCGGCCTGCACCGCGTCTACGAGCCGGACATGCCGACGGCCGAGTACCCGCCGCTGCACATCTTCGGCGTGGCCTTCGCCGACCTGCTCGGGCTGCACTCGACGCAGGCGCAGAAGCTCTTCTTCGCCGTCGTCGGGACGGGCACCGTCGTGTTGGTGGCCTTGCTCGGCCGCGCCGCGACGCGCTCGGAGCGCGTGGGCGTGATCGCCGGCGTCATGGCGACGCTGTACCCGATGCTGTGGATGCCCGACGGCGCGCTGATGGGGGAGACGACCTACGGGTTCT
>JAOPZD010000043.1 GCA_025964295.1 Conexibacter sp. | reverse complement strand
GCTCGGGCGCCGCCGCGACGCGCGCGGCGCCCTCTGGGTCCGCGTCCGCCTCCCCGCGCTGCCCAACGGCCGCACCGGCTGGGTCCCCCGCGCCGCCCTCGGCGCGTACGGGACCACCCACACGCGCCTGACGATCGACCGCGCCGCCCTGACCGCCACCCTCGTCCGCGACGGTCGCACCGTCCTCGAGGCGCCCGTGGGCATCGGGACCGCCGCCGCGCCGACGCCCGCCGGCCGCTTCGTCATCCGCAACGTCCTGCGCCGCTACCGCAGCCCGTTCTACGGGCCGGTCGCCTTCGGCACCAGCGCGCGCTCGGCCACGCTGACCGACTGGCCCGGCGGCGGCTACATCGGCATCCACGGGACCGACCGGCCGGGGCTCGTCCCCGGCCGGGTCTCCCACGGCTGCATCCGGATGCGCAACGGCGACATCCTCCGCCTGGCGCGCCTGATGCAACCCGGCACGCCGCTGACCGTCCTGTAGGCCTAGTCCTCGTACGCGACGAAGTCGCGCTTGCGGGCCCCGCACACGGGACAGAACCACGTGTCCGGGATGTCCTCGAAGGCGGTCCCGGGCGGGATGCCCCCGTCGGGGTCGCCGTCGGCGGGGTCGTAGATGAACCCGCAGGACTCGCAGATCCACTTCTGCACGGTGGCGCTCTCGCTCATGTTGGAGGGAACGGTACTGGCCGGGCGGCCAGTAGTGTCTCCTCGGTGGACGTCGATCGACCGGGTCCGGGAGAAGAGCTCAACGCCGGGGCGGTGACGGTGCCGCGCCAGGCCGCGACCGTGATCGTCCTGCGCGGCGGCCCCGGCGCGCTGGAGGTCCTGCTCGTGCAGCGCAATCCCGAGGCGCGGTTCATGGGCGGCGCCTGGGTCTTCCCGGGTGGCGCGGTCGACGCGCACGAGGGCAGCGGCGAGGACGCGCATCGCGCGGCCGCGGTCCGCGAGCTCGAGGAGGAGGCCGCGATCGGCGGCGTCGACCCCGCGTCGCTCGTGCGCTTCTCGCAGTGGATCACGCCGCCCCAGGTCAAGGTCCGGTTCGACACGCACTTCTTCCTGGCGCCCGCGCCGGAGGGCGTCGAGCCGCGCGTCGACGGCGCCGAGTGCGTCGCCTTCGGGTGGTTCACGCCGCAGGACGCGCTGGCCGCGCACCGGGCCGGCGAGCTGCTCCTGGTCTTCCCCACCATCAAGCACCTCGAGCAGCTGTCGGGCTTCGCCTCGGCCGACGAGCTGCTGGCTTTCGCGCGCGGCCGCGCGGTCGTCGCGGTGACGCCCCGGGTCGTGATGGGCGGCGAGCAGGCGCGGATCCTGCTGCCCGGCGAGCCGGGCTACGACGAGGCGCCGGAGACTCCCGCGACGTCCTGACGAACGGGCTTGGCGCGGGCGGCGCGGCAGGCGTAGTGTCGGTGCATGACCGCCACGCTGCCCTCCGACCTGCGCGACGTCTTCGCGCGCTGCACCGTCGCCGAGCTGGTCACCATCGACGAGCGCGGCCGCCCGATCGCCCGCTCGGTGACGCCGCGCTACCGCGAGGGCGGGACGTCCATCGACGTGGCCGACCGCGCCGAGGTCGGCGACCCGCACGTGGCGCTGCTGTTCGCCGGCGAGGGGCCGACGGTGCTCGTGCAGGGCACGGCGCACGCGACGGAGATCCTGCACGTCCGGCCCGAGCGCGTGTACGCGTGGGACGGCGACGGGCCCGGGGTCGAGCCGCGGCTGTTCGACGCGCACCTCGAGGAGGTCCGCTCCGGCCACAACGAGGAGCCCGAGATCGCGCACGCGCGGCCCGAGGGCGGCCACGGGCTGTGGGACCACCGCCTGGACGACCTCGACTGCGCGCTGCTGGCGTGCGTCGGGCCTGACGGCTTCCCGTTCGCCGCGCGCCTGGACATCGCGCCCGACCCGCGCGGCGGCGTGCTGCGCCTGCCGCAGGTGCCGGTGGGCATGCCGGTCGAGCCGGGTCCGGCGTGCCTGCACGCGACCGACGCGGGGCACGCGGAGGGCCGCGGCCCGCGCGTGCACGGCGACCTCATGGCGGGGCCGGACGGCTGGCGCCTGGTCCCCCACGCGGTGCTGGACGCCTAGTCGGTGCCCGGGCTGACGGTCGCGGTCACCGGACCGACGGGAGAGATCGGCAAGCCGTTCGTCGCGGCGCTGGACCGCGCCCGCGAGGTCGGGCGGATCGTCGGCATGGCGCGGCGGCCGTTCGATCCGCGCGCGCACGGGTGGAAGAAGGTGGAGTACCGGCAAGGTGATGTCCTCGACCGCGGGTCGGTGGAGGCGCTGTGCGCGGGCGCCGACGTCGTCGTGCACCTGGCGTTCATCATCGTCGCGGGCTCGCACGAGAGCGAGCACATCAACTTGGAGGGATCGCGCAACGTCTTCGAGGCCGCGGTCGCGTCCGGGGCGCAGCGGTTGGTGTACGCCTCGTCGGTCGCGGCCTACGGCTTCCCGGCGCTGGACCGGCCGATCGTCGAGGACGACCCGCCGATGGGCAACGCCAACATGCCGTACTCCCATCACAAGGCGCAGGTCGAGGCGCTGCTCAGCGACGTGCTCGACGACGCCGACATCGACGCCTACATCTTCCGGCCGTGCATCGTCGCGGGGCCACAGGCGCCGATCCTCGTCAACCAGATCCCTTATGTGCGCTGGGCCGAGCGCCTGCCGGGCGCGGTGCGGGCGCTGTTCGACGTGGTCCCGATCCTCAAGCCGGTGCTCCCGGATCCGGGGGTGCCGTTCCAGCTCGTGCACCACGATGACGTCGCGACCGCGATGCGCGCCGGGGTGCTGGGGCGCGGCGAGCCCGGTGCCTACAACCTGGCCGGCGACGGGACGATCACGATGAGCGACCTCGCGCGCGAGTTGGGGTACTACTCGGTGCCGGCGCCCGACCTGGCGGTCGACGCGACCGCCGAGATCGTCTCGCGGCTGCCCATGGTGCCCGACGAGGTGACGTGGATCGAGGCCGCGCGGCGCCCGACGCTGATGGACACCGCGCGAGCGCGCCGGCTGCTGCGCTGGCGCCCGCGCCACGACGCGCTGTCGACGCTGCGCGAGACCGTGGCGGCGGCGCGCCCCGACCTCAGCGCGTGATCTCGACGGTCGGCACGCCGAAGCGCCGCTCCGCCTCGCCCAGGACGTCGTCCTCGCGGTAGCGCTGCGCCTCGTCCTCGCCACGGGCGAAGACGAGGACACGGTCGGCCGGGAACGTCGTCAGCGCGTCCTGGAGGGCGAGCAGCGGGTCGCTCTCCCCCGCCTTGGCACGGGCGCGGGCGCCTTCGCCGCGCAGGGCCTCGGCGGTCTGCTCGGCGGTCGACTCGGCATCGCTGATCGCCTCGTCGGAGTCCGAGACCCAGAACGCGACCGCCGACTCGTTGACCGCCGGCGAGACGACCAGCACCTCCGCGCCCTCGAGGTCCTCGCCGTCGAGCGCTCCCCGCAGGTCATCGGCATCGACGGGATCCGTCGCCAGCACGAGCAGCTTCATGCCCCTGCGGGTTCCCGCTGGCGCTCCGGGCCATGCGCGGGGCCGGGGGCGGGGTTTGCTCAGCTCAGGAGTCGGCGGGCTTCTCGCCGGGCGCCTCGGCCTCGGCGGGAGGATCGACCGGCGGCGCGGCCTCGGCGTCGGCGGCGGGCGCGGGGTCGGCGGCGGGCGCGGAGTCCTCCGTCGCGG
>JAOPZD010000038.1 GCA_025964295.1 Conexibacter sp. | reverse complement strand
CAGGGCGCGCCGCGCGGGCTGGCCGTCAACGGCGATCACCCGCCCGGCGCCGGCGGCGCGCGCGAGCGCGACGGACGCCAGGCCGATGGGCCCGCAGCCGAAGACCGCCACGGCGTCGCCGGGCCGGAAGCCGCCGGCCTGCACGAAGATCCCGTGATAGGCGGTGGCCGTCGGCTCGACGACCGCGCCGATGTCATAGGCCTTGCTCTCGCCCATGGCGTCGCGCAGCGCGTTGAGCGACCAGCACTGGCGTTCGCGGACGACCACGAGCTCGGCGACACCGCCGTCCTGCGTGAAGCCGAGATCCTCTCCGTGCAGGCATTGATCGGGCAGCCCGCGCCGGCAGGCCACGCATGCTCCGCACCAGACCATCGGCTCCACGGCCACCGCGTCTCCCGGGCGCAGGCCACGGACCGCCGGGCCGACCGCGACGACCTCCCCCGCGAACTCGTGACCGATGGCGATCGGGAACCGCATCCGGAACGGATGCAGCACCCACCCCTCGTGGTCGGACTCGTACATGTGCAGGTCCGAGCCGCAGAGCCCGCACGCGCGCGGACGGACGAGGACGGCGTCCGGCGCCGCGAGGTCCGGCTCGGGCCGCACGCCCACCGACCAGCGGGGATGTCGCCACACCGCGCTGCCGATCAGCGCCCGGCGCCGGTCCTCCTCGTCCCGGCTGACGGCATGGCCCGGCCGCGGGTCCCAGGTGGCTTCGGCGACCAGCGCCCTCATGAGCGGACCCGCGCGACCGCGCGCCGCGCGACCTCGGTGGCCAGGCCCCAGAGCCCCTGGGGGGCGAAGCGCACGATGGCCACCAACAACGCGCCCGTGATCAGCGTGCTCGCCTCCTGCGAGCCCTCGAGCTGCTGCTGGATCGCGTAGTAGACGACGAGCACGCCGACGATCGGGCCCGCGATCGTCCCGACGCCGCCCATGACCGTCATGATGATGGCGTTGACCGTCCAGCTGAGCCCGAACGCGCTGCCGGGCTCGATGCTGATCTGCTGCAGCGCCACGATCGCCCCGGCGAGGCCGGTGACGAAGCTCGTGGACACGAAGGCCCAGAACTTCACCCGGAACGCCGGGACGCCGAGCGTGCCGGCGGCGTCCTCGTTGTCGCGGACGGCCATGAGCCGCAGGCCGAAGTCGCTGTGGCGCACCGCCCACGCACCGCCCACCGCAAGGGCGGCGACGACCAAGGCGTACAGGTACAGATCGTCGGGGCGCGGGACGCGGTCGAACGGGAGGCTCACGCCCTGCGTCGCCCCCGCGTAGTCCCAGTTCGCGAACCACGCCTGAGCGGCCAGCGACAGCGCCAGCGTGCCGACGCTGAAGTACGCGTCGCGCAGCCGGAACAGCGCCACCGAGACGATCGCCGCGCACAGCGCCGCGACCGCGCCGGCGGCCGCGACGGCGAGCACGAGCGACGCGCCCGAGTGCGCGAGCACGAGCGCGCAGGTGTAGGACCCGACGCCGACGAAGCCCGCCGCGCCGAGCGACACCTGGCCGCCGAGCCCGCCGATGACGTTCCACGCCTGAGCGATCGCCACGTACACGAAGATCGTGACGCCGACGTCCAGCTGGTAGCGCGAGAGCGAGCCGCGCAGGGCGGCGAAGACGAGCACGAGCGCGAGCCCGAGGACCGGCGCGCCGACCCGGCGCGCGGCGACGGCGCGGACGGCACGCGGCCGGCGGACCGGGTCGAGCGCGGTGACCGGGGCGCTCATGCCAGCCTCGTCGTGCCGAGCAGGCCGGTCGGCCGCACGGTCAGGGCCACGAAGAACAGGCCGTAGACCAGCAGGTCGCGCCACTCGCCGCCGAGGACGTGGACGCCGACCGCCTCGACGACGCCCAGCGCCAGGCCGCCGACCAGGGTGCCCGACACCGACCCCAGCCCACCCAGCACGACCACGGCGAACGCCTTGAGCACCCAGGGAAGCCCCGAGGTCGGGGTGAAGCTGAAGGCCACGCCGACGAGCACGCCGCCGACCGCGGCGGTCGCCGCGGCCAGACCGAACGTCGCCGCGTACAGCCGGCGGACGTCGATGCCCATCACCGCGGCCGTGTCCGGGTCGGCGGCCGCGGCGCGGACGGCCGTGCCGACGCGCGTGCGCGTCAACCCGAGGTGCGTGCCGACGACGAGGACCACGCCGACGCCGAACGCGATCAGGTACGCGACGCGCAGGTCGAGCCCGAGCACGCTCATGCCGGTCGTCCCGTAGGACGCCGGCAGCGAGCGCGCGTCGGACGAGAACGCCAGCGCGAGGAAGCCCTGCACCGCCAGCGACAGCCCGAACGTCGCCACCAGCGGCGCGTCGGCGCTGCGCCGCAGCACGTCGGTGAGCACGTAGCGCTGCACCGGGTAGGCGATGAGGAACATCGCCGGCGCGACGACCAGCAGCGAGAGCAGCGGGTCGACGCCGGTCCCGTCGACGACGACGTACGCGAGGTACGCCGCGCCGACGAGCAGCTCGCCGTGCGCCAGGTTGACGAGCCGCAGCACGCCGAACACCAGCGAGAGGCCGAGCGCGATGGAGGCATAGAGCCCTCCCATCAGCAGGCCGTCCACGATCGACTGCGCCATGGGTCAGCCCAGCCCGTGCACCGGCGTCTGCAGCTTGATGCCGTCGACCGCCGGATACACCTGCTTGGCGTCGGCGCCCTGCCACTGGAGCATCGTGGTCGGCGTCCCGTACGCGTTGTCGACGAACTTGACGTGCCCGATGGGGTAGTCCTTGTCCGTCTTGCCGATCGCCGCGTTCACCGCATCGGGGTCCGAGGTGCCGGCGGTGGTGATGGCGTCCAAGAGGATCGAGGCCGCGCCGTAGCCGGCGACCGCCAGCCCGAGGTCGGGCGTGTCCTTGATCTTCTTGCCCAGCGTCTGCTCGATGTGGGCCGTGCCGGGCAGCCCGGCGTTCGGCGACCAGTTGGAGAACCCGCCCGTGCCCTGGGCGATCGGCCCCAGCGCCGCCGGCCAGGCGCCGTTGGTCCCGCACTTCTCGCAGAACGCGAGCTTGGGCTGGAAGCGCAGCGCCTTCATCTGCTTCCAGAGCGCCGCGCCGTCCGGCGGGATCGCCTGGGCGATCGCCACCTCGGCGCCCGTCGCCTTGGCCTTGTTGATGAAGGACGAGAAGTCGGTCGTGCCGACCGGGAACTTCCCGTGGTAGACGATCGAGTAGCCCATCGCCGGCGCCGTCTTCTCCCACAGGTCGCCCATCACCGTGCCGTCGGCCTCGTTGTCGGTGAACAACGCGACCTTCTTGTTGGTGTTGGTGAGGTCGGCGGTGTTGAACGCCAGCTTGGTCGCCTGGGTCTCGTCGAAGAACGCGGCCCAGGCGTAGTGCCAGCCGGACTTGCTGCCCGCGAGGAACGCCCGGATCGGGTTCAGGCCGATCACCATCGGCACGCGCAGGCTCTCGGCCGCCGACGCCATCGGGATGTTCAGCGGCGGCGACGCGGCGCCGAGCAGCGCGGTGGCGCCGTCCTTGGTGACCAGCTCGCGCGTCTGCTGGGACGCCAGCGTCGGGTCGGACTTGTTGTCCAACAGCTTGAGGTCGATGCGACGCTTGGCGTCGCCGACCTGCAGGCCACCGGCCTGGTTGATCTCCTGCACGCGCTGCTCGTAGCCCTGCCGCAGCAGGCCGCCGATCGGGCCGAGCCCGCCCGTCAGGGGGACGCTGGTGCCGACGGTGATCGGCCCGGCGTTCCCCCCTCCGCTGCTCGCACTGCCGCACGCCGCCAGGGTGACCGCGGCGGTCGCCGCGGCCATGACACATAGACCCTTCATCACTGCTCTCCTCCTGGATGGGTGGAAGGCACCGCTGGCCTTCCGAAGTACGCCTCCCGCAGGCGCTGCTCGTCGAGCAGCGCGTCCGGGTCCCCCGCGAAGGAGACCCGCCCCCGTTCCAACACGTAGGCCTTGTTGGCCAGCGCCAGCCCGCGATGGACGTTCTGCTCCACGAGCAGCACGGACATCCCGGAGTCGCTGATCCGCCGCAGCGCGGCGTAGAGCGCGTCGGTCGCCACCGGCGAGAGGCCGAGCGACACCTCGTCGCACAGCAGCAGGCGCGGCCTGGCCATCAGCGCACGGCCGATCGCGAGCATCTGCTGCTGGCCACCGGACAGCGTCGCGGCGAGCTGCTGCGGGCGCTCGGCGAGGACCGGGAACAGCTCGGCCACCCAGGCCAGCGTCGCCGCCTCGGCGGCCCGCGCCGCGGCGGACTGCGCGCCGAGCCGCAGGTTCTCGGCGATCGTCAGCTCGCCGAAGAGCCGCCGGCCCTCCTGGCAGTGGGCGATGCCCAGGCGCGCGCGGTCGTGGGGCTCCAGCCGGGTCACGTCGCGCCCGTCGATCTCGACCACGCCGCGCTGGGCGCGGTTGAGCCCGCTGATCGCGCGCGTCAACGTCGTCTTGCCCGCGCCGTTGGCGCCGAGCACGGTGACGACCTCGCCCTCGGCGATCTCGAGGTCGACGTCGCGCAGCGCCGTCGCGGCGCCGTACCCGGCGCTGACGCCGCGCAGCC
>JAOPZD010000037.1 GCA_025964295.1 Conexibacter sp. | reverse complement strand
GCCGCGGCGATCGCGACCGCCTCCTCGTCGGGGCGGCCGAGGTCGCGCGCCTGCTGGGCGGCGTCGGCCTCGACGCCCGCCGCGGCGGAGAAGATCCGCGCCAGCCGCGCGCCGTCGTCCATCGCCTCGGTCGTGGCCAGCCGCGCCAGGCCGGTCCGGATCGCCTCGCGCGCGGCGTCGATGTTGCGCTCGCGCCGCTCCAGCCCCGCGAGCATCGCGGTGATCGGCGCGTGCCACTGCGGCTCGTAGGAGCGGGCGACGAGGTCGCGCGCCACCTCGAGCCGCTCGCGCGCGTCGGCGTGCTCGCCGCGGCCCATGGACAGCGACGCGCGCGTCAGCTCGAAGAAGACGCGCGTCATGCCCTGCGTGCCGCGGCCCAGCTCGGGCGAGACGAGCTCGTTGGCCTCGTCCCAGAAGCCCAGGTCATAGGCGATCTCGGCCTGCTGGATCGCCAGCCACTTCGCGTGGCGCCCCAGGGTGTTGACCTCGCGGCGGCCCTCGATCAGCAGCTCCCGCGCGCCGTGCGTGTCACCGGTGAGGTGCATCGCGTCGGAGAGGTTGAGGTAGGCCCGCAGCAGCTGGTCGACGTTGCCGTCCTCGCGTGCCATCGCCATCGCCTCGCGCAGGACCGCGAGGCCCTGCGCGGTCGCGCCGCCGCCGCGCAGCGAGACGCCCTTGGTGTTCAGCGCGTGGATGCGCACCGCCCGCGAGCCGACCGCGTCGGCGACGTCGAGCGCCTCGTCGGCCATCGCCCGGGCGTCGGCGTAGCGGCCCCACAGCATCAGGCCGCCGGCCTTCGCCGCGAGCAGGTGCGCGCGCTCCTCGCTCGGGGGCCGGGCGGGCAGCAGCGCGAGCGCCGCGTCCCACGCCTCGAGCGCGATCTGCCCCTTGCCCTGCGACCAGCGCGCCTTGCCCAGGCGCTCGAGCAGCAGCGCGGCGCGGGCGGGCTCGGCCTCCTCGTCGAGCTCGTGCAGCGCGCGCTTGAGCAGCACGATGCAGCGCCCGTAGTCGAACTGGTGGGCGGCGGCGGTGCGGGCGAGCAGCTCGACGTGGTCGCAGCCGGCCAGCGCGGCCGGGTCGTCGACGCGATCCCACAGCTCCAGCGCGCGCTCGTAGAACGCGGCGGCCTCGCTCTCGGCGTGCACGCGCGCGGCGGTCTGCGCGGCGCGCACGGCGGTCCGCAGTGCCTCGGGCTGGTCGCCGGCGGCGTCGAAGTGATGGGCGATCTCGGCGGCGCGGTCCAGGCCCACGCACCGGTCCGACGGCACCCGCGCCTCGAGCACGTCGGCCAGGCGCAGGTGCAGCTCGGCGTGCTCGCCGGGGAGCAGGTCGTCGTGGACGGCCTCGCGCAGCAGCGCGTGGCGGAAGGCGATCCGGCCGTCGGCCTGGGTGACGAGCACGTGGTGGGCGACCGCCTCGCGCAGGGCGTCGCGCAGCGCGCGCGGCTCCAGCGCGCTGGCCTCCTCGAGCACGTCGTGGTCGATGCGCTGCGCGGCCGAGACCCAGCGCAGGGCCTCCTGGGTGATCTCGCCGAGCGCCTCGACGCGCAGCATCAGCGCGTCGCGCAGGGACTCCGGCAGCGTGCCGTCGCCCTCGCGCTCGGCGGCGAGGATCTCCTCGGCGAACAGCGGGTTGCCCTCCGAGCGGGCGAACACGCGGTCCAGCAGCTCGTCGTCGGGGACCGTGCCGAGGATCGCGGCCAGCTGCGCGCCGAGCTCCTCGCGGCTGAAGCGCTCGACGGGCACGCGCGAGGCGCGCTCGGTGCGCTCGATCTCGGCCAGGAACGGGCGCAGCGGATGGCGCCGGTGCAGCTCGTCGACGCGGAACGTGGAGACGACGAGCAGCCGCTGGCGGCAGACGTTGCGCGCGAGGAACGCGAGGAAGTCGCGCGTGGAGCGGTCGGCCCAGTGCAGGTCGTCGATGACCAGCAGCACCGGCGACTCCTCGGCGAGCCGCTCGAAGAGCACCAGCAGCAGCTCGAACAGCCGCCCTTGGGCGCTGCCGGCATAGGGCTCGACGAGCAGGTCACCGGGGGTGCCGAGCTCGGGGAGGAGACGGGCCAGCTCGGCGCGCGCGGGACCGAGCGCGTCGAGCACGGGGTGGCCTTGGCGGACGAGGGAGCGCAGCGCCGACACGATCGGCGCATAGGGGAGCTCGCTGTCGCCCAGGTCGATGCAGTCGCCCCACAGGACCCGGACGCCGTTGGCCTTGGCCCGCTGCGCGAAGTGGTCGGTGAGGCGGCTCTTGCCGACGCCCGACTCGCCGGCCACGAACACCAGACCCGACATGCAGGCGGCGCTGCCCACCGGCCCGGAGGCGGCGGCCAGCGCCGCCTCCAGCTGGGCGAGCTCGTGGCGACGGCCGATGAAGGCGTCGCTGGTGACCCGGGCAGGCATGCCCGGTCCATGTTCGCGCAACCGGCGTCGCGCGGAGAGGTCGATGGGTTGAAGGGTCAACGCCGCCGGTGCGTCGGGCTAGGCGTGGGCCGTGTGCAGACGCGCATCGCGCCGACCGCGGAACCGACCGAGGAAGGCCGCGCGCTGAGGGATGCGCGGCTGCACTCGGTTCCGCCGGCCGGCGCGCATGGCGTCCTCGGCGCGTACCGCGGCGAGAGGCTGGGAGAGGAGAGAGATCATGGACTGCATCTTGCGCCTGAGACGGCCTCGCCACATCGGGCGGACGGTGCGACCTGGAGCGTTCGACCCCTTACTCCTCAGGGCCGACCCCTTACCTCGTGCCGGGGGTCCGCGCGGGGGACCCCTTACCCGGCGCGCTAGCGTGCGGCCCGATGGCTGATCCGAGCGCCCCGGCGCCCCTGCGCGTCGCCCTGGCCGGCTACGGCCTGGCCGGCTCCGCGTTCCACGCGCCGCTCATCGCCGCGACCGACGGGCTCGAGCTGGCGGCCGTCGTCACGCGCGATCCGGGGCGCCGTGCGCAGCTCGCCGCGGAGCATCCGCAAGCGGTGGCGGTCGATGCGCTGGCCGACGCGCTGGACGCCGTCGACGTCGTGGCGATCGCCTCGCCCAACCGCTTCCACGCCGAGCTCGCGCAGGCCGCGATCGAGGCGGGGCGCCACGTGATCGTCGACAAGCCGCTGGCGGTGACGGCGGCGGACGCGGGCGCGCTGGCCGCCGCGGCGCGCGCGGCGGGCGTCGTGCTGTCGGTCTTCCACAACCGCCGCTGGGACGACGACTTCCTGACCCTGCGCCGCGTCGCCGGCGAGGGCCGGCTGGGCACGCTGCTGCGCGTCGAGTCGCGCTTTGACCGCTGGCGCCCGCAGATCAGGCAGGGCGCGTGGCGCGAGCACGCCGACCCGGCCGACGGCGGCGGCCTGCTGCTCGACCTCGGCAGCCACCTCGTCGACCAGATGGTGCAGCTGCTGGGACCGGTGAGCACGGTCTACGCGGAGCTCGACGTCCGGCGGCCGGGCGCTGCGGTCGAGGACGACGTCTTCCTCGCGCTGGCCCACGCCGGCGGGGCGCGGTCGCACCTGTCGGCCGGCGTCCATGCCCCCGACGGGCCGCCGCGGTTGCGCGCGCTGGGCGACGAGGCCGCGTTCG
>JAOPZD010000023.1 GCA_025964295.1 Conexibacter sp. | reverse complement strand
CGCGCGAAGGCGAACGCGCCGTCGCTGCGACCCAGGCCCGGCCCGAGGATCAGCGCCCCGCGCCGCGCCGACGCGCGCTCCAGGACCTCGTCGGCCCCCGCCTCGACGTGCCCGCCCGCGCCGTCGTCGGGCAGCGGCACGCTCATGACCTCGGTGAGCTTGATCTCGAAGATGTCGTTCAACGTGTCGGGCACGCACGCGGTCACGTACCCCGCACCCGCGCGCATCGCGGCCAGCGACGCCAGGCACGGCGCGCCCGTGAGCCCGCGCGAGCCGCCCGCGACGAGCACGTGGCCGGAGGCGAACTTCGTCGAGTCCACGCCGCGGCGCGGGTAGCTCGCCAGGATCCCCTCGCCGATCAGGCCGATCCACGGACGCGCCGGGTTGCCCTCGGCGGGGATCCCGATGTCGATGACCTCGACCTGGCCGGCGTGCGCCTTGCCCGGGTGGATCCACAGCCCGGGCATCGCGGCGCCGAACGTCGCGGTCGCCGTCGCCCAGACCGCCTCGCCCGCCACCGCGCCGGTGGCGGCGTCCACGCCGGAGGGCACGTCGGCCGCGACGACCGGGACGCCCGCCTGGGCGGCGGTGTTGATGGTGGCGATCGCCGCCGCGACGTCGTCGCGCGGCGCGCCGCTGAAGCCCGTGCCGAGGATCGCGTCGACGATGACGTAGGCGCCGGCCAGCGACCCGTCGGCCAGCGGCACCGGCGGCTCGCCCTCCAGCCGCTCGTACATCGTCCGGGCGTCGCCCTTCAACGCGGCCGGGTCGACCGTCGTCAGCACGCGCACCGCGCGCCCCGCCGCCCGCAGCAGCCGCGCCGCCACGTAGCCGTCGCCGCCGTTGTTGCCGCCGCCGCACACGACGACCACGTCGCCGCCCGGCGCGACATCGGCGACGACCCGCGCCAGCCCCTCCCCCGCGCGCTCCATCAACTCGGTGCCCGGGATCCCGCGCTGGAGGATCGCCCACGCGTCGCCCGCGCGCAGCTGCTCGACGTCGAGCAGCGGCTCGAGGCCGACGGGAAGCTCGGGAAGGCTCACGACCGCACCACCGCCACGGCTCCGGCCGTTCCCCGTGAGTGCGTCAGCGACACGTCGACCTCGACGTCGCGCGCGGCCAGCGCGCCGTGCAGCACGATCCGCGGCGGGCCTCCGCCGGCGGCGGAGACCACCTCGATGTCGCGCCACGACCAGGCCTCCAGCGCGAGCGCCTTGGCGACCGCCTCCTTGGCGCAGAACCGCACCGCCAGGTGCTGGGCCGGCCGCGACCGCGCCGCGGCGTAGGCCCGCTCGCCGTCGGTGAACAGCCGCTCCGCCAGGGCCGGGCGGCGCGCCAGCGCGCGCTCCAGCCGGTCGATCTCCAGGAGGTCCAGCCCAATCCCACCCACGACTTCGACCCTACCGCGGCTGCGCCCCGAATCGTCGTGGCTGACGTCGCACGGCGAGCGCCGGCGGGCGCCACCAGCCCGTCAAGCTCCGTCGGGTGGCGTCAGACGCGGGGAGGCGGCGCGCAGGCGCGGTAGGGCTACTCGACGGTGACCGTCTTGGCCAGGTTGCGCGGCTGGTCGACGTTGAGCCCGCGCAGGCGCGCGATCTTGTAGGCCAGCACCTGCAGCGGGATCACGGCCAGCAGCGGCTGCAGCATCCAGTCCATCTGCGGGATCCGGATGACCTCCTCGGCGTGCTCGCCGATCTCGATGTTGCCCTCCGACGCGATCGCGACGACGTGGGCGCCGCGCGCGCGGACCTCCTGCACGTTGGACACCACCTTGTCGAGGATCGGCGAGTCGGTGGCGATGCACACGACCGGCGTGGACTCGTCGAGCAGGGCGATCGGCCCGTGCTTCATCTCGCCCGCCGCGTAGGCGTCGGTCGGGATGTAGGAGATCTCCTTGAGCTTCAGCGCGCCCTCGAGCGCCACCGGGAGCCCGACGTGGCGGCCCAGGTACAGGAAGAACTCGCGGCCGAAGTGGCGGTGGGCGACCTCGTCGAGGTCGAGCGTCTCCAGCAGCGCGGCGATCTCGCTCGGCACGCGCTTGAGCTCGGCGACCAGGCGGGTGCGGTCGGCGACGTCCAGCGTCCCGCGCAGCTCGCCGAGGCGCAGCGCCAGCAGGTACATGACCGCGACCTGGCAGACGAACGTCTTGGTCGCCGCCACGCCGATCTCCAGTCCCGCGCGCGTGTAGAGGACGCCGTCGGCGTCGCGCGTGGCCTGCGAGCCCATCACGTTGGTCACCGCGATCACCGAGGCGCCGCGATCGCTGGCCAGGCGCATCGCGGCCAGGGTGTCGGCCGTCTCGCCCGACTGCGTGATGCCGATGACGAGGTCGCCGGGGCCGACGACCGGGTTGCGGTAGCGGTACTCGGAGGCGACGTCCATCTCGACCGGGATCCGCGCCCACTCCTCGATCGCGTAGCGGCCGATCAGGCCCGCGTGGTAGGAGGTGCCGCAGGCGACGACGATGATCCGCTTGACGTCCTTGAGCAGCGCCTCGTCGAACGAGGCCTCCTCGGCGAGGTCGACGCCGTCGGCGCGCACGGTGCGGTCGGCGATCGTCTCAGCGACCGCGTCGGCCTGCTCGTGGATCTCCTTGAGCATGAACGTCTCGAAGCCGCCCTTCTCGGCGGTCTCCTCGTCCCAGTCGATCTCGACGAC
>JAOPZD010000020.1 GCA_025964295.1 Conexibacter sp. | reverse complement strand
CCCGCGGCGCGGGACCAAGAAGCTGCCCCAGACGCCCTAGTGTCCTGACACTAGTCCTCTTCGCGCGGGCGGTCGCGATCCCGGGACGGCTGCACCCGCTTGGGCTCGCCGGGCATCTTGGGGTAGTCGGGCGGATAGGGCATGTCGCCCGCCTCGTCCTTCTCATACATGTCGAGCAGCGGCTGCAGCGAGTGGGCCTTGTCGTCGATCTCGGCGTGCAGGTCGCCGATCGCGGCGAAGCGCGCCGGCATCGTGGCGACCGTGAAGTCCTCGGGCTTGACCTCGCCCAGCTCGTCCCAGCCCACCGGCGCCGAGACCGGCGCGCCCGGCTTGGGCCGGATGCTGTAGGCCGAGGCGATGGTCCGGTCGCGGGCGTTCTGGTTGTAGTCGACGAAGATGCGCTCACCGCGCTCCTCCTTCCACCACTTCGTGGTCACCTCGCCGGGCAGCCGGCGCTCGAGCTCGCGCCCGAAGGCGATCGCGGCGTGGCGGACGTCGGTGAACGTCCAGCGCGGCTCGATGCGCACGTAGATGTGGACGCCGCGGCCGCCCGACGTCTTCGGGAAGCCGCGGTAGCCGAGGTCGTCCAGCAGCCGGCGGGCCTCCGCCGCGACGCGCACGGCGTCGGCGAAGTCGGTGCCGGGCTGCGGGTCGAGGTCGAGCCGCAGCTCGTCGGGGTGGTCGACGTCCTCGCGGCGGACCGGCCATGGGTGGAAGGTGATCGTGCCCATCTGCGCCGCCCAGCCGACGACGGCGATCTCGGTCGGGCAGACCTCGTCGGCGAAGCGTCCCGAGGGGAACGCGATGCGCGCGGTCTCGACGTAGTCGGGCGCCCCGCGCGGGATGCGCTTCTGGAAGAACGCGTCGCCACCGCCCTGCTCGCGCGTGGACACGACGATGTCGGGATGGACGCCCTTGGGCCAGCGCTCCAGGGTCGTCGGGCGCTGGTTCAGCGCGCGCATGATCCCGTCGTCGACGGCGAGGTAGTAGGTGACGACGTCGAGCTTGGTGACCTCCGGCGTCCGCTCGGTCGCGGGGAAGATGACGCGGCTGGGGTTGGAGACGCGCAGCTCGCGGCCCCCGGCGTCGACGGTCGTGGCCTCCGAGGCGGGCATGCCGGACAGTCTGTCGCTTGCGCAGGCGGCGCGCGGCGTCCGGCGAACGTCGACGGCTGGACATCGCTCGCGCGGGTTTGGTAGATACTCGCGTGTATGTCTGCTCCTCGCCTGGCCGGTCTGCTCTCGGCGCTGCTCGCGTGCGCCCTCGTGGTCGCCGGGTCCGCCGCCGCGAAGCAGGTGCGGCCGAGGGGGCTGACGATGAGCGTCGCGAAGGGCTCGGTGGTCGAGGGCAAGGCGCTGATGGTCAGCGTCCGGGGGACGTGTCCGGTCAAGCGGTGCGCCTACTGGGCGCACACGGGTCCCGGCTCGGCGCGCGACAAGGACTTCGTCGCCGCCAGCCGGCGCAAGGTGCTCGCGCGCGGCGGCAAGCTGGCGCTGAAGCTCACGATCCGCACGCGCGACGACAAGACGTGCGAGGCCAAGGAGCAGTTCGTGGTCCGGCTGTCGGTCGCGCTGACCGGCCATCGGCGCCTGAGCACCGCGCAGGGCGCCGAGACGATCAAGGACGATGACTGCGGCAAGGGCGGCGCGCCCGGGTCGCCTTCCGGTCCGGCGGCGCCCGGGGCGCCCAAGGGCGACACCGGCGTGCCGACCGTGACCAACAGCTCGACGGGCGCCTCGATCAGCCAGACCTGCCAGACGCCGTTCTGGAGCGGCGTCCCCCGCGCCGACGGCAGCTTCAACGCGGGCTGCACGGTCAAGCTCACCTGCCCGGCCCCGGTCCACAACTGCCAGGCCCTCTCGCACGGCCAGATCGCCACCGAGCAGGCCGCCGGCCAGCACGTCGCGCTCGGCGGCGTCGTGCACGCGTTCGCCTTCGACGGCCCCGAGGTCTCCCACCACGACGGGCCGACCTGCACCGCCGCGGACAGCTGCACGAGCGGGTACGACGGCGTCCGGATCCACGGCAGCGAGAGCGTCTCGTATGAGTGCAACGGGGTCCGCGAGACCGCTGCGGGCAACCGCTCGCAGGTGACGTGCACGCTGTTGTTGGGGTTCCTGCCCTGAGCCGACTAGCATGGCCCGGTGATCGATCCGAAGCAGGGGATCCTCGGCGTCGCGCGCCGCACCGGGCTCGAGCCGCAGCTGCGCACGGTGCAGCGGGCGCTCAGCTCGCCGGAGGAGAAGCGCAACCGCCAGGACGACGAGCACCTGCGGCTCCTGCTGGCCTTCGGGCTCTCGCCGTCGGACTGCTGCATCGACATCGGCGCCAACGTCGGCGCGATCCTGGAGCACATGGTGCGCTACGCGCCGGAAGGCAACCACATCGCCTACGAGCCGCTGCCCGAGCTCGCGGCCGACCTGGCGCGCCGGTTCCCGCAGGTCGACGTGCGCGCCGCCGCGGTCTCGGCCGAGCCCGGCCAGCGGACCTTCACCCGCGTGCGGTCGGCCCACACGCGCAGCGGCTTCGACGTCCGGGCGGGCGAGCAGGACCTCGAGCGCTTCGACGTCGCCGTCGAGGCCCTCGACGCCTCGCTCCCCGACGGCTTCGTGCCGGCCGTCATCAAGATCGACGTCGAAGGCGCCGAGCGCGACGTCCTCGCCGGCGGGCTGCAGACCATCCGCCGGCACCGGCCGACAGTCGCCTTCGAGCACGGCGGCACCGACGAGCAGGCCAGCAGCGACATCTACACCATGCTCGTCGACGATGCCGGGATGCGGCTGTCCGACCTCGACGGCGACGGGCCCCTGAGCCGCGACGCCTTCCTGGCCAAGGTGCGCTCCGGCTCGCACTGGAACTTCGTGGCCCGTCCGTAGGCGCCGCGCGGGCCAGGACGTCCGCGGGAGGTCTACGCGAGCAGGTCGGCGAGGTTCTCGGCGGCCGCCCGATGCTCGGGGTGCAGGCGCACGAGCGCGCCGAGCAGCGCGATGGCCTCGGCCTCGTCGCCGCACTGGTGGGCGAGGACGGCGAGGTCGTTGAGGGTCTCGGGATCGAGCCGGCGGCGGACGGTCTCGTGCAGGAGCGCACGGGCGCCGGCCGCGTCGCCGGCCGCGGCGAGCTCCAGCGCGGCCGCGTGGCCGTCCGCGGTCGC
>JAOPZD010000008.1 GCA_025964295.1 Conexibacter sp. | reverse complement strand
ACCGCGCTCAACACCTCGTTCTTCGCCTCGAGCGTCGGCCTCTTTGCCATCATCATGGGCATCGCGCTGCTGCTCAGCGGCATCGGCTTCATCGTCCTCGCCGCCGGCCTGCTCGGCCCCGAGGGTCTGCGCCGCCGCAGCACCACGACCCCGCCCGCGGCCGCGGCCACGCCGGCCGCGGTCTAGACCGCCCGGAGGCTCGTCGGCTGTCGTCGCCGACGAGCCTCGTGGATGGCTGAGCGACATCGCGTCCGCCTGCACGCCTGTCTCCCCGATCAATGACAGCGTTGGCGGGGCAAGCGCTAGCGGGGATTCGGCCCAGGCCTCCGGGCCGTGCCAGCGTGTCCTGCTCACAAGCGAGCGACGACGCGCGCGATCTGGGCCACGCGAAGTCAGCTGTCCGGCGTGAAGGAGGCGGCACCCACGCGGCCTTCCCACGTCGCGCCGCTCTCGAGTTCGGCGACGCAGTGATAGGAGGCTTCGCCTTCTCGCTCGCAATGCACGGTCCGGGCCGGGTCACCGGGCTCCGCCATCATGATGGACACGAGATCTTCAGGTCGCCCACTCGGCTCGCTAGTGCTCATTGCTGGTACACGGTCTCAAGCTGAACTGCTTGCCAGTGCCATCGCAGTACATCGTGTTGCTGTCGCCGGGGGCGCACTACCCCACATCCGCTTGGGATGATTCCCCAGCGGGCGTTCTCACCGGGCAACCGTCCAACCGCTCCCCCAGGGGATTCCTTGAGGGTCCGCGCCCGAATAGGCGGTACGTCCGCGAACTGGGGCTGTGGCCGAGGATGGCCGCGAGCTGGCCAACGCCGGCCGCGGTCTAGATCCGCCCGCCGGCCCGGCACCCGGCGCACGGCGCGGCCCGCCCCGGCCGCCTACCATCTAGGGGTCTGTCCCCTCAACCAAGGCCTTCACCTTGATCAGCACCAACCAGCTGAAGAACGGCAACCACATCGAAGTCGACGGCACGATCTACAAGGTCGTCGAGTTCCAGCACGTCAAGCCCGGCAAGGGGCCGGCGTTCGTGCGGACCAAGCTGCGCCGGACGACGGATGGGAACGTGATCGACAAGACGTTCCGGGCCGGGGAGAAGTTCCGGGCCGTGCGGACCGAGGCGCGCAAGATGCAGTTCCTCTACGCCGACGACACCGACGCGCACTTCATGGACACCGAGTCCTACGAGCAGATGGCGGTGCCGGCAACGGCGCTCGCGGACACGCTGCGGTGGACCAAGCCGTCCGACGAGGTCGACGTCGTGTTCATGGACGGCCAGCCGTCCTCGATCCAGCTGCCGTCCTCGGTCGAGCTCGAGGTCACCGAGACCGAGCCGGGCCTGCGCGGCGACACCGCCTCGGGCGGGGGCAACAAGCCCGCGACCGTCGAGACGGGCGCGACGATCTCCGTGCCGCTGTTCGTCAACATCGGCGATCGCGTGAAGATCCAGACCGAGACCGGCGAGTACATGTCGCGCGCCTAGCGCGCCGACGCCCACATGTCCCGCCGCTCCGACCAGCGCCGCGCCGCCGCGTTCGCCCTCTACCAGCACGACGTCACCAGCCGCGAGCTCGACGACCTCTTCCCGCGCGAGGCGACGACGTTCACGCGCGCGCTCGCGTACGCGTCCTCCGACTACGCCGCCGACCTCGACGGCGTCATCGAGCGCCACGCCAAGGGGTGGACGATCGACCGGATCGCGCCCCTGGAGAAGGCGATCATGCGCGTCGCGCTGCTGGAGATGCTGCACCCCGACGCCGTCCCCGCCGACACGCCGATCCCGGCCGAGGGCGCGATCGACGAGGCCGTCGAGACCGCCAAGGAGTTCTGCGGCGCCGACGCGCCCGGCTTCGTCAACGGCATCCTCGCCGCGGCCCTGCGCGAGCAGCGCGCCGCGAAGACGACCGACGGCTGACGCGGCCCGACCGGACCCCGGCCGCGGCCCCGCCGCCGGCTGCGGCACAATGCTGGCCGTGAGCACCACCGACGACGCCGCCTCCCAGCTCGACGCGCTGGTCACCCGCCTCGAGCGCACCGCCGAGCAGCTGCGCTCGGGCGACGTGTCACCGGACGCGGCCGCGACGCTGGTCGAGGACGCGGCCGCGCTGGCGTCGCAGGCGTCGGCCGAGCTGGACCGCCTCTCGCGTGCCGCGGCCGCCGAGCCGCATCCCGGTCAGGATCCGCTGCTCTGAGCGGCGTGACCTCGCCCGTGGTCTACCCGGACCACCTGCGCGCCCAGGTCGACGTCTACCTCGACGCGCTGCGCTTCCCGAGCCGCGCGCCGGGCACCGGCGGTCTCGAAGAGGCCATGCGCTACAGCCTGCTGGCGGGCGGCAAGCGGATCCGGCCCGTGCTCGCCCTGGCGACCGCGACCGCCGTCGGGCTCGACCGCGAGCGCGTGCTCCCGCTCGCCGCGTCGCTCGAGCTGATCCACACCTACTCGCTGATCCACGACGACCTGCCGGCGATGGACGACGACGACCTGCGCCGCGGCCGGCCGACGTGCCACGTGAAGTTCGGCGAGGACGTCGCGATCCTCGCCGGCGACGCGCTCTACGCCGAAGCGTTCCGCCATCTGCTGACGGCGCAGCCGGGCGAGCCCGACCGCGTGCTGTCCGCCGCGCGCGAGCTGGCGGCTGCCACCGGCGTGGACGGCATG
>JAOPZD010000006.1 GCA_025964295.1 Conexibacter sp. | reverse complement strand
CCCGCACGCGCCGACGGCCAGCGCGAGCGCGGCGAGGGCGACCACGACGGCCGCGGCGACGGCGCGGCGGCGCACGCTCACGCCGGCTGCTCGCCGCGCTTGAGCAGCAAGACCTTCAACTCGCCTGGCGCGACGGCCTTGAGCCCGAGCAGCAGCACCGGGTAGAGCACGCCGGCGACGACGGCCAGCGGCACGAGCCCGGCGCCGACCGACGCCATCGCGATCAGGACGCCGAGCAGGATCGCCGCCGCGAGCACGACGCGCGGCAGCCGGCCGGGCGAGACCTCGCCCAGGCCGCCGAGCTTCTGCACGACGAACCAGCCGCCCGTCCCGACGACGACGACCTCGGTGGCCAGCGTCATCCATGCCGCGCCCTCGAAGCCGTACCTCGGGACGAGGATCAGGTTGCCCACGACGTTGACGACCAGGCCGGCGAGGCCGACGACGATCTGGCGGTTGGCGATGCCCAGCGTCAGCAGCAGGTTGCCCGTCAGGTAGCCGTAGCAGATGAACACGAACGCGCCGCCGAGCACCGGCAGCGCGGGCGCGGCCGGGACGAACTCCTCGCCGAAGAACAAACGCATCAGCGGCTCGGCCGCGACCGACGCGAAGGCCAGCGCGCCGAGCGAGCCGATCGCCAGGAACTCGGCCGCGAGCGTGACGATGCGCAGCATCCGTGCGCGGTCGGCGATGTAGAGCCCCGCCATGATCGGCGCCAGCGTCGTCAGGACCGACACGGGGATGAAGTGCGCCTGCTCCAGGACGCGGTAGACCGCGCCGTAGTAGCCCGCCTCCTTGGCCCCGGCCTGCTCGAAGACGATGACCTGGTCGATGCGGGCGTAGGCGTTGACCAGCAGCCCGGCGACGCCGAGCGGCGCACCGACCTTCACCAGTCGGATGATCGCCGCGCGCGAGGGCCGCAGCCGGAAGCGCATCAGCTTGAACGAGGCGAAGGCCTGCATGAACGCGGTGAGCGTGCTGACGACCGTCATCGCGATCGCCATGGCGACCAGGCCGCCGTCGGCGAGGTAGATCCCCAGCACGCACGCGCCCCACAGGACGCTGTTGATCGTGAGGATCACCATCGGCAGCCGGTTGTCGACGCGCAGCTGGTGGACGACGGCCAGCGAGGAGCCGATCCCGAACGGGAACTCGACGAGCAGGATGATCCCGGCGACGAGCATCGCGTGGCTCTGCTGGATGAGCAGCAGGACGCCGAGGCCAACGACCATCACCGGCGCGGTCAGCGCCAGCCGCGTCACGATCAGCGCGCCGACCCAGTCCTCGGCGTGCCGGGGATCGGCCGCCGCCTCGCGGACCGCGACGGACTCCAGGCCCAGGCTGGTGAAGAACCCGACGAGCTGGAACGTCGTCAGGATCGTCATCCACTGGCCGTAGCCGGTGTCGCCCAGCGTGCGGACGACCAGCGCCGTGACGACGATCCCGACCGCGAGGTTCAGCACCCGCGTGAGGACCTGGACGAGCACGTCGCGAAACGCGCGCTCCCGCGTCGGCGGCCGCAGCGGCGCGGCCTCTAGGGCCTCGCTGGCGGGCGCGTCGGTCACGTCAGCGCCGGGACGCGCAGGCGGGCGAGCTGCTCGTCGAGGAACACGTCGAGCTCGCGGTGCACGGCCGCCTGCATCCGCACGTGCTGCAGCGTGTGCGCGTCGGCCGGCCCGGGGATGCGGGCGACGGTGACGTTGGGCCAGCGCGCCAGCCGGTCGAGGTGGCCGCTGCGCCGCAGGTCGTCCTGCAGCGGCTCGCCGTCGGAGAAGCGCAGGCTGACGGTGGTGCCCTGGTCGCGCAGGCGGTCCAGCGCGAGGTCGAGCGGATCCCCGCCCGTCGTCCGGGCGCGCAGGCGGGTCGCGAGCTTCGCGGGCAGCTTGGCCGCCATCACGGCGATCGCGCGCAGCATCCGGCGCGCCCGCGCCCAGGTCAGCTTGCCGGCGAGCACGTCGCGCCACAGCTGCGCCCCGGTCAGCCGGCGCAGGTGGCGGACCTCCGCGGCGCTGCCGCGCGTGTCGTCGAAGAGCAGCATGCGCGTGTTGAGCAGCTCCAGCGCGACGATGCGCGGGTCGTCCAGCGCGCGGGTGAACGACCAGTAGGCGCCCGAGCACATGCCGACCAGCGCGAAGCGCGGCGGCAACCCGAGGCCGGGCAGCGCGTCGAGCGCGATCCGGACCTGGTCGGCGAGCGCGTCGTCGTAGAGCGCGTACTCGCCGTTCCACGGCGTGGCCGGGCCGCCGCCCTCGCCGATGCCGATCAGGTCGATGCGCGCCGACGGGACGCCGCGCGCGGCCCAGCGGCGCGCGGCCTCGACCCACATGCGGTTGGCGCCGATGCGGCGCTCGGCGCCGACGTCGAGGAACACGACGGTCAGCGGCCCGAGGTCGTCGGCGCCCGCCGGCGTGGTCACGATGCCGAACAGCGAGCCGCCGTGGGCGTCGGCCTCGATGGCGATCGGCGCCTCGTGGACGGTGGCGCCGTCGACGGTGAAGTCGGCGGACCCGGTGGCGGTGACGGCGGGCGGCGCGGCGCTCGCGGTCGCGCTCGCGCCGTCGCCCGCGTCCTCCCTCGCGGCCAGCCAGTCGGCCACCAGCGCGAACGTCGCCTCCGGCGCCAGCGAGCGGTGCGGCTCGTCCATCAGCTCGGTGTAGCCGGGGCCGTCGGCGGTGGTCACGTCGGCGCCCGCGTCGCCCAGCGCGCGCTGCAGCTTGGCGTCGACGCGGATGCCCTCGCGGCCCAGCAGCAGGACGTGGCGGCGCGCGGCGTCCGGCAACGGCGCGGCGGCGAGGTCGAGCGTCTGCAGCCAGCCGACCGTCTCGGGGCTCAGCAGGAAGCCGCCGCTCTCCAGCGCGCCGTCGGGCAGCGGCGGCGGCGACGCCTCGTCCCAGACGAAGCCCTCGGCCTTGGAGACGCCCAGCCGCGCGAACGCCTTGAGCTCGCGCACGAGCGCCTTGCCGCGCGCCGGGGCGCCCCACAGGACGAGGTCGTCGACGGCGGCGCCCTCGACGAC
>JAOPZD010000663.1 GCA_025964295.1 Conexibacter sp. | reverse complement strand
GCCAGAGGCTTTCGTAGTCGTCAAAGGACAGACCCCGCTCTCGCCCCAGCCATGCGAGGTACTCGCCGATGCGGGTCCGTTCCCGCGCGTCCACCGGCGGTCGCCAGAGGATGTCGACGGCACCCTGGTCTTGAGCGCGTGCGGCCATGTATGCCTTGTATGTAATCGCTAGTGCCCAGGTCAACCGATGCGTCCCCGCGGGCGTCGCCGGCCGCGCGGGGACCCCGGACCGGCAAGGTCACGGGCCCAGCCCATCGTTGGTCTCCGATGCGCACGTGACCTCATCGCCCTGGTACGGGGTCGTCGACGATTCCTGCGGCGGCCGTTCACGGACACTCCTCGGATGGTGGCCACCGGTGTCAGGCGGGCGAGAGCGTCGCCCACGGCAGACCAGCGGCTGTCAAGGCCGGTTGAAATGTGGGCCAGTTCCGCCGGGTGAAAAGTGGGCCACTCGCCGGCGTCGTGCGCCGGGCGAAAACTGACCCCCTGCGGCCAGCTCTGTGGGGTCCGCGGCGGGCGTCGCGGAGGTGAGCCCGTAGGGCGAGCCGGAGCGGCGCTCGCCGCGCGCGATCAGTCCGAGGCGGTCGGGGTGGCGCGGGCGAGGTCGCGGTCTTTGAGGCGGTAGGAGTCGCCTTTGAGGGCGAGGATTTCGGCGTGGTGAACGAGGCGGTCGATCATCGCGGCGGCGGTGACATCGTCGCCGAAGATCTCGCCCCAGGCGGAGAATGGCTTGTTGCTGGTGACGATCAGACTCGCTCTCTCGTAGCGGCGGGAGACGAGCATGAACATCAGGTTCGCGGCCTGCGGGTCGAACGGGATGTAGCCGACCTCGTCGACGATCAAGAGCGGGACCCGCTGTAGCCGGTCGAGCTCGGCGTCGAGGCGGCCGTGGCGTTGGGCGTCGGCGAGCAGCGCGACCCATTCGGTCGCGGTGCGGAAGACGACGCGGTGGCCGGCGAGGCAGGCGCGGATCCCCAAGGCGATCGAGAGGTGCGTCTTGCCGGTGCCCGGCGGTCCGAGGAGCACGATGTTCTCCTTGCCGGCAAGGAAGTCCAACTGCCCGAGATGCAGAACCGTCTCGCGCTTCAGGCTCGTCTGGAAGGCGAAGTCGAACTCCTCGAGTGTCTTGCGCGCCGGGAACCTCGCGGCCTTGATCCGCGCTTGGCCGCCATGCGAATCGCGGCTGTCGGTCTCGGTCTTCAGCAGCGCGGCGGCGAACTGCTCGTAGCTCCACTCCTCCGCGCGGGCGCGGTCGGCGAGCTTCGGCAACGCCCGCGCCGCAGCAGGCGCTTTGAGCTGCCGGAACAGATGCGCGAGCTCCGAGGTGGGGCGGCTCATGCGATCAACGCGTCGTAGCGAGCGAGCGGCCGAACCTCGACCGCCGTCTCCGCCGGGGCCCGTCCGTCGCGCAGCGCCCGGGCGTGCTCGAGGGCGGTGATCGTGCGGTGCTTGGCGAACACTCGCTGGTGCTCGCAGGCGATCTCACCGGTGTCCAGGACGACCGCTCGGATCTCGCGCTGGCCGGCGGAGACCTCGATGCGGCGACCGACGAACCGCGGGTCCAGCGAGTAGTCGTTGGTGTCGATCCGCAGATACGGATCCGGCGGGACTCGGGCTGCCCAGCGCTTCGCTGTGTCGGGCATCGGGGCGGGCAGCGGGGCCATCACCTGGTGCTCCTCGGCGAGCCGGTCGACCGGCCGGGCGCGGAGCGTCTTGTGGGTTCTCGCGTTGACCTTGGTGAACCAGGCGTCGAGCTGGTCCTGGAAGTCCAGGTCGTTGGCGAAGCGGCGGCCGGGCTCGAAGTTCGTCTCCGCGTAGCCCTGCAGGCGCTCAACGACGCCCTTGGCCTGCGGGTCGGCGGGCTCGCAGAATCGCCAGGCGACCTTCAGCTGGCCGCAGAACGCGGCGAACGCCGCGCTCGGTCGGACCGCGAGGCCGTGGATGCCGGCTTGACGATCCCAGACCAGCTCCTTCGGGAGCGCCCCAAGGCGCTCCAGGCAGCCGGCGATCCCGGCGAGCAGGTCCTCGGTCTCCTTCGAGAACACGAGCACGCCGGCGCCCGCGCGCGAGTAGCCAAGGCACGCGACGACGACCCACCCTTGGCGGGTCTGGCCATGACCGACCGGCACCTCGGCTCGCGGCTGCCAGACATCGAACTGGCAGATCTCGCCGGGCCGGTAGGCCGTCCGCTGGAACGTCCTGGGCGGCGGCGTGAACAACGGCCGCACCTCTCGCAGATAGTCGTCGACGACGGTCTTGCTCGCGCTGCAGCCCAGCGGCTCAAGCAACTCCCGGATCCGCTGGCCCGGCAGCTTCGGGTCCTCGCCGAGCAACCTGTGGATCTCCGGCTTGAACGCATCGAGCTTGGAGCCCTTCGCCGCGCGGCGATAGACCGGCGGCTCGTCGGTCGCGATCGCCCGCCGAATCGTGTCCCGGTGCAACCCCGTCCGTCGCCGGATCTCACGCTGCGACAGCCCGCCGACGAAGTGCATTCGCCGGATCTCCGCCCACTGCTCCACCCCGACCACCCTGGTCCTCCCGAGCTCGCTCTGCGCAGACGAGCCCAGGCTCAGCGGCCACCCGGACGACAACCGAAGTGGCCCACTTTTCACCCGGCGCAGGTGGACCAGTTTTCACCCGGCGCCGACACCTGACATATACGCCTATATGCAGGCTATTTGCGGCCGTCTTCGTCAGAAAGCGTGGTACTCCATGGGGCGTTCAGTCACGACCACCGACGCTCTGAAAGAGGAGACGTTGCGCATGGCAGACGACGGCGGAATCATCGATGGTCGACAGGTCGGAGCGCTCTGCCATCAGGTGACCGCAGCGCTTCTCGCTGCCGGCCATCGCAGTCCCGATGCCGCGACGATTTGGGCCGCCGTCGGGGCGCATCCGGTCACGCGCTCCCAGACGGTCTACCGCGCAGCTGCCCGACAGAGCATCACGGGGGTAGTGGCCCTCTACCCGATTGTTCGTCCCCGATGACGAGTGGCGGTTCGCGGGCAGCGAGGTGCGGGTCAGCGGCGCGCGTCTGGACCTGGTTTTCGAGTGCGAGGGCCAGACACGCGCAGACGAGATCAAGACGGGAGGTCCGGGAACCGTCGGCGACCGTGCAGATCTGGACGATCAGGTGTCTCGCCAGCTGCTCGGCGGGCAGCGGAAGTTCCGCTCGGGTTTCGCAGGCGTGCGCGTTCTGTTCCTCGGCGCGCCCGCCCTGTCGTTCTGCGCGGGTCGCGACGGAACTCGTACGCCTGTCGCTCCGCGGGGAAGCGTCCACTGCAAGCGTCCGGCCAAGGTCACCGAATACAAGCGTGGGAGGACACGATGAGCAGCAGGAAAGAGGCTCGGGTGCGCGAGCAGATCGTGCACACCATCGTTCAGCGGCGTCTCGAGAAGGGGCATCTCTCGCGCGCAGAGGTGGCCAACGCTGCGGACGCCGCCGGCGTGGACCCACGAACGATGTGGCGGTGGATCGAGAAAGGGACCAGCAAGCGCAAGCGGCGGGAGCGCTACGAACTGTCGCTTGATGATCGCTTCCAGTACTCGGAGATGAATGGATCCGTGGCCCGAGTCGTCGAGGCCCGCGGGCTCGCGGGAACGCCGTGCGTTTCGGAGTCGACCCTGCGTCGCGCCGTCGCGGCGGACCTGAACTCGGCCGACCGCGCTTTCGCGAAGAGTGGCGAGCGCGGACGCCGCCAGAAGCGCGCCTATGTCCGTTGGGAGGCTGAGTACGTCAACCAGATTTGGCACGCCGATCACAAGGAACTGGACATCCTTGTGCTCGCCCCCGACGAGAAGTCCGTGCTGAAGCCGTGGTGGACACCGTTCCTGGAAGCTAAGTCGCGCCGCATCATGTCGGCGTCGATCTCCTTGCGGCCGACGTCGGCGGACGTGCTGGCCGCGCTTCATGCCGGCATCGTGCCTGACCTTGATGACGAGCGGTTCGGGGGCGTCCCGGACGTGCTGAGCTGGGACAACGGCATGGAGTTCGCCGCGGCAGCCGTCACCGAGGTCTGCGCAGCCGTCGACACCATGCCGCGTCACATCAAGGCGTACAGCCCATGGCTCAACGGCAAAAGTGGAGCGCGTGAACCGCACGGTCAAGGACGGCCTCCTCGCGACGCTGCCGTACTACACCGAGGGCCCACGCAACGCTCGGAGTGAGCTCTACGGACCGGACCGACCACTGACCTTCGATGCGTTCGTTGTCTTGCTCTTCCGTTGGATCGCGTACTACAACGCTCAGCGGCCGCACTCCGCCCTAAACAACCGCACGCCGGACGAGGTCTTTCTGGAGGGCGCCGGCGAGCTGCGCTGGCCGGATGTCACGAAGACCCACTGGATGCTGCCCAGCGCGGACCGCGTGGTGGGTAAGTCAGGTGTCCGGGCCGGAGCTCCGGTCGCCCGCGACTACATGGCCCCGGAGCTGGTGTACCTGGTGGGCGAGACGGTGACCGTGCACTACATGCCTCACGACGCGCGGCGGGTCTACGTCTACCGGGACGACGATTTTCTCTGCGATGCCCTGCCCCAAGGGGAGATCACGGAGGAGTACCGGCGCCGCATCGATCAGGCTGCCCGCGGCGGTATGAAGAATCAGAGTGATTGGCGCCGGGGGGCGAGCCGCCGCCAGCGCGCGAAGATCGCGCCGGTCACCGAGCCCGGGCCCGTGGAGAGGGTGCAGGTCACCACCGAGGATGAGGCCATTGCCGCCGATGCCGGCCGCGCTGAGCGCCATCTGGATCGCGAAGCCGCAGATGACCTTCTCGGGCTGGAGGACTGACCATGCCTGAACGAGCGCTGGACCGTCGCGTGAGCGCCGCCGCGGACCCTGGGGTTGCGTGCGCGGCGTGGGGCCCTCGGCCGCTTGTCGCGAGCCAAGCGTCTGCCTACAGGGCGGTCGTTTACGGGGCACCGGGGTACGGCCAGACCTTCACGCCATCGCGCCCGTCCAAGCCGTCGGTCTCGATGTCTCCGCTCCCTGGATCGGGCTCAGCCCCCGCGGACGGTCGGAGGTCCCGATGATCACCGAGGGACACTTCGCCGACCTCGACGCCGCGACCATGGAGACGCGGTACTCCAAGCTGACCCATCAGAACATCGCACGCGCATGGCGCCACAAGGGCCTGGTGGTAATCCACGGCGAAGCCGGCTTAGGGAAGACGTTCGCAGTCGAGCAGGCGCTGGAGGACTTCGCCCGGGAGGACATCCTTCAGTACAAGGTCCGCCGCCGGCTCGACAGCCTGGAGCTCATGCGGGCGTTGCTTCGGGAGTTGACGGGTGTCGAGCACATCGGCTACCGCATCCAGATGGAACTGATCTTGGAAGAGCTGCTTGCCGAGCGGCCGCGCCTGATCTTCATCGACGAGGCGCAGAAGCTCGAGTACGACGCGCTTGAGATGATGCGGAGGTCCTTGCGTGTCATCCGGTCGACTTCTTCGCTGTCGACGAAACAACGAAAGCCCGATCCCCGTCTTCAGACGCAGCCATGGTCACTGCAGCTCTTGCGGAAGCCGGAAAGCCGACGCGCCGGGATGAGGTCGCTCGTGCGCTCGGCTGGGAACTCACGCGCGTCGCTCGCGCGCTGAAGGCAGCCCAGCGCGACCTCTACGGAACCGGAGTGACCGTCGCCAGCAGCAACGGGCGCTGGAGCGTGGTGCCCTCTCTGGCACCGCTCACAGACGCGCAGCGCGGTCGGCTCGGTCAGATCATCGCGGCGCGGCGCGGCATGACCCGCGACAGCGCCCGCATCCTGCTCCGTATCGCAGAAGGCGACGAGCGCAGCGCCTACAGCCTCACGTCAGGAGTGGCTGAGACCAACCGCGCGTGGTTGCTACGTGGCGGCATCATCGAGGAGGACGAGGCTGGGACTCGCCTCACGGCCATGGCCCGGTTCAGTCTTGGGCTCGATGACGACCCGAGCAGCCCCGCCTGAGCATCGTTGCTTCGTGATGCAAGCCGGGAGCCAGCACCACGTGATCGTTACCGGGTGCTCTCGTGCGACGGGAACCAGCGAGTCCGCCACGTCCACACCATTGCTGGCAACGGGCCGGGCGAAGGCTCTGGCAGTCTGAGCTGGTCCATGACCACGTCCAAGTCGGTCGGCTCATCGCCTGGAAGGCCGCGCTCGAGAGGATGCGAAACTGGGTCGCGCAGCATCGCTGCACGCGTGATCAAGGCGTACGGCTGACGGGCCACGGCTTGCTCCCACTGCGCTAGCGCCTCGGGATCGTTGTGCATCTGCCATTGGGCCACGGCGCTATAGACCGATGCGATGGTGTCGCGGAAGTCCCACCGGCCGGTGATGACCCAGTCGAAGTTGATGTACGCGCGCAGCCAGTCACCCTGGGCGAAAAACCTGAGCCCGCGGCGAAGCCGCAAGTCGCGCTGGCGCTCGCAACGCCACCACTGCCAGCGACCTCTCCACCGACGCCCGAGCACATCGTGAACGTCAGCGAGGTTTGCTCGGAGGATGGTGGGTGCCGGGTAGCGGGTCCAAAGTGCGCGGTGATCGTCGAGCAATGGAAATACAGCGAAGCGCGGCCGGAGCCTGATCGCTCGGGCGTAGCGGCGTCCAGCTTCACGGTAGTGCCGCATCGCGGTAGGACGGTCCGCTACGTCGTCTGCTTCGCCCGCCGCCTGCCAGGATGCGGCACCAATCAACCTCTGCACGTACCACGCTCTCGCGTAGCGTGGGCTCGAGCGCTCAAGTTCCTGGAGGATCTCAACGGCCTCGTCCTGCTCGCCGGCGTCATGGCTCGCGATGAGGATCGAAGCGAGGTTGAACAGCGTCATGTCGCGTTGCGGATCGCTCCGGTGTCCCGCTGCTTCACGAAGGGCAGCTATCGACTCGAGACGGTTGGCGGCGCTTGCCGCGGGGTCGTCCCCTGAACTATGCGACAGCGCGCGGTGGAGGTTCCGGAGCAGGTTCGGGGATGCAGTTCCGGAAGCGGCGCGTGAACGAAGGAGAGCCAGACTTCGGGCAGTGTCCCCTGACTCCGCGTAAGCCTCTGCGAGTGCGACTCGCAGGACATCGAGGGCACCGCTCTCGCTCCCTGGAGCGACATCGAGCGCCTCGCTCAGGAGGCGGACACCTCGATTTAGGTCTCCGTGCATCAGCGCAGCCTGTCCGGCAGTGCCACGCACGATGCTCTCAAGCTCGGTCGCTGCAACGAGCGGATATTCGTCGGCTACGACTCTGTCGGTTGAGGAGAGAAGCTCTACGCGTTCTGCCCAGGTCCGCTTGATCGGTGTGACGTCACGCGTATGCGGATCCAGGTGCTGACCTCCCCCTACCGGCGAGACCAAGCGGGTGAACACCGCCCAGCCGCTATCCCCGCTATCGGCGATCCGTCCGTACACGAGTATGCGCGCGCCGGTTCGGCGCCGCAGCCGAATCGCTCCTGCGGCGTCGTCCGTTCCGACGACGGCAGGCACCGCATGTACATCTGCGGCTTCTTCTGACGTCAGCGCGTCACGCAACCTCGTCATGAAGAGTGCCTGGGTTTCTCGCGCGCGGTCTCGCGCATGTTCGGGGGAGTCGAACCGGGCGATCACGATGTGACCGCGCGCGCGACGGCGGTGGTACCGCCAACGCAGCACCCCCTGGGTGCCGATTAGGAACACGCCGCCCCACGCAAGCGCTTCGGTCGCTGAAGCGGTGGAGAAGCCAATCCCGGCCACAACGATCAAAAGCCAGTACGCCAGCGCAGGTATGCGGAAGTGCAGGCGCCAGGCGGCGCTTAGTGCTTCTCGGATGCTGTCAATTACTGTGGTCACGCGGGGCTCGCTTGCGTCTCGGACGTCGACAACCGCGCCAAGGCGTTCGGGTGCGGCCGTGAAGATGTCAGCGGAACCGTCATCCCTTTGTCAGCCAAACGGTCGCGACCTGTCAGCAGACGAGAGGGGCGGCGCCGGCCGCCCCTCTCGTTTCTTACCTGCATGACTCCTGCTGACAGCTCGGTGACCGCGCGGCTGACAAGGCGGCGACCGATGCGCTGACAGTTCGGAGACCGTCTACATCAGCCGCAACCCGTGTTGTTGCCGCAGCTGCCGCACGTGTAGCAGGAGCCGGTGCGCTGCATCATGCCGCCGCACTGGCCGCAGGCCGGACCGAGGTCCAGGCCGACCATGCGCGCCGGGACGACCGGCGGGCTGTCGG
>JAOPZD010000649.1 GCA_025964295.1 Conexibacter sp. | reverse complement strand
CGCGCGCCGCCTCGCGGTCCGGCGTGATCCGCTGCGCGGCCCGACCGCCGGCCTCCTAGAGGCCGAGCTTGCCCGCGACCCCTCCGAGGCCGCCGCCGAGCAGCTCCTGCGGATCGACGCCGAACTTCGACAGCAGGTCGCCGTGGCGCTCGGGGTCGACCTGATCGGGCAGCTCGGCCTTCGCCTGGTCGGCCTTCTCGCCGCCGGAGTGCTGGCGGATCACCTCGATGATCTTGTCCTTGGGGATCTCCATGGTCCAGGCGTATCCGGCGGTCCGATCCACGGAAACACGGTGTCGGTCGCCGAGGTCGCTCAGCGGCGCAGGCGCCGCGCGCCCGCCTCGTCGTCGGCCGTGCCGGCGGTGCTGCGCCGGGTCGCGGACGTGGGCAGCGTGCGCTCGCGCGCGAGGCGCTGCTCACGCTCGCGCTGACGGTCGCGCCGGATCTCGATCTCCTCGTCTCGCGCACCGCCGCCGACGCGGGGCAGCAGCGCCACGACGAGCAGGACGCCCGCGGCGACGGCCCAGCCGAGCTGGGTGAGGTGGTTGGCGGCGAAGATGCCGAGCGCGTCGTGACGATCGACGAAGGCCAGCAGCGCGGCGTCGCCGAGCACCAGCGCGACGATCAGGCTCACGGTCTTGGCGCCCCAGTGCAGCGGCGCGGCGAGGATCAGCGCGAGGCCGGCACCGGCGCACAGCAGGGCGCTCCAGCCGTTGACCTCGAAGCCCAGCCAGCTCTTGCCGTTGACACGAGGCCGGCGGGTCCCTTGGCGAGTGAGACGCCCTTCTTGGTGGTCTTGTCAGACATGGTGGGAGGTGCTCTCTGCAGAGGGTGGGGTGAGGGGTGTGGCGGCGACGGTCCAGGGCGCGGACCATCGGCGCGGCCGCTGGGGCCGCGCCGCAGGTGTCCGTCGCGGGGTCAGCGCGAGGGCGTGTCGCCCTCGGCGTCGATGCGCTCCTTGCGGACCTCGTCGGAGACGGTCTGGTCCTCGGTGACCGTGTCCTTGTCCATGCGGACGCGCTCCTTGGGCACGACGTTCTTCTGGACGACCGGCTGCTCGGCGTGCAGGACGACCTCGTGCTCCTCCTCGGAGATGTCCGGGCCGTCCAGCGCGTCGCCGCGGTTGGCGTCGGTGATCGGCTCGCGCTCGATGCGGACCTCCTCGCGCTGCACCGGCACCGTCGTCTCGACCTGCTCGGTCACGACGTACTTGCGCAGCCGCGCGCGGCCGGACTCGCGAGCGGTGGTGCCGACCGTGAGCTCCTCCTCGGAGCGCGTCATCGCGTCATCGGTGGTCGGGCCGCTGGTGTCGCGGCCGGTCGTGCCGCGGCCGGTCGTGCCGCCGGCCGGGAGGCCGGAGTCCGAGCGGCGCTCGGAGTAGTCGTAGCCGTAGTGCGAGTACAGCGCGGCCTCCTCGTCCTGGGACAGCGCTCCGTCGGCCTCGGCGCTGGGCGCGTCCTTGACCACGCCCTTGTCGAAGGGGACGTGGACGTGGTCGTCGTGGCGCGTGGCGTCGGCCAGCGGGATGAACGTCACCTTGGAGCCGAACATGCCGGTCTTGACGGCCAGCCACTCGGGCTTGCCGGTCTCCTCGTCGATGTAGATCTCGTCGATCGTGCCGAGCTTCTGGTCGTCGTTGCCGACGACCTTCTCGCCCTTCCAGTCTGCGATCTCCTGCGTGGTGGGCATGGGCCCTCCTTTGCTCGATGATGTCCGGAAGGAAGCCTGTCCGGCGTCCCAGCGGCGACGTGCTCGAAGCAGGACACGGGCAAACGAGGACGGGACGGGCCCGACGGCGCGCCGGCGGTCGCCCCGGCACCGTCGTCGCCGAGCCCGGACGGGAGCGGATCCGGGCGCCGCCACGATGCACCGCAACGTGGACGATGGGCTCCGCGGCCGAAGCGGATCACGGTGTCTCGCTTCGTGGTCAGGAAGCTTGATCGAAGCTGGCGCGTAGGCGGTCTCGCCGTTGTCCGAGTTGTCGCACTTCGACGATCGGCAGATGATTCGCCCTGCGAACGGGCAGCCCGCGAACAGGCCCCCGCGTCAGGAGCGGGGCACGACGGGACACCCCGGAAGCGAGACGCCTTGTGCTGGTTGGGATGGTTGGCGGGACCCGATGGCCACTGACGTGAACCCGGCGGGCCGGCGCCGGCGGCGCCGCAGCGACGCCGCGCTGAACCGCACCAAGCTGCTGGAGGCCGCGCGGCACCTGCTCGCCGAGGACGCCCACGCCGGGATGGCGACGATCGCCAAGGCCGCCGGGCTCGGGCGCGGAACGGCCTACCGCCACTTCGCCACGCGCGAGGAGCTCGTCGAGGCCGTCCGGCGCCAGGAGCGCGACGACGCGGAGGCCAACGAGCTGGAGTTCGTCCGGCCGGCCGGGGAGCTGGCGCACACCACCCCCACCCCGCTCTCGGTCACCGACGTCCTCAACAAGGTCCCGCCGTTCCAGCTCGGCGACCAGATCGTCGCCGAGGCCCAGCGGCTGGCCGGCGTCACCGGCGCGGCGATCTACCTCTGCGACCTCGACGGCACGACGCTGCAGCGCATGGCCGGCGGCGGCGGCTTCCCCTCGCGCCTCGCCGTCCCGATCGCCGTCGGCCCCGAGATCCCGCGCGAAGGCGTCGCCGCGCTGCGCGCCGCGATCGAGGAGGTCCTGCCCGGCACCGTCGTCGCGCCGATGTACCTGCGCGGCCGCGTCACCGGCGTCCTGGTGGCGTTCGGCGCCACCGACGACGCGCTGCGCGACCTCGCGGCCGAGGCCGCCGCCGCGATCGCGCTGGCCGATGAGTACACCGACGCCATCGACAGCGTCCGCCGCGTGCGCCCGACCACGCCCGCCGCCGAGATCCAGCAGAACCTGCTGCCGCCGCGCATCCTGCGCATCGGCGGCGCCCTGATCGCCGGCAACGTCCTGCCCGGCTACGACATCGGCGGCGACTGGTTCGACTACGCCGAGAACCACGACTGCGCCTGGATCGGGATCGCCGACACCGAGGGCGAGGGAGCGCGCGCCGCCGGGCTGGGCGCCGTCCTGCTCGGCGCCTTCCGCGCCGCGCGCCGCCGCGCGGCCCACCCGGGGGCTATCGTCCGGTCCAAGCACGAGGTGCTGCGCGAGGTCTCCGACGGCAGGGCGGAGGCGCACGTGACGATCGCCGCCTGGAGCGGACCGACGTCCACGATCCGCTGGGTGACCTGCGGCGAGCACGCCCCGATCGCCGTCGGCGCCGACGGCGCGCTCACCGTGCTGGGCGACGGCGTCCTCCCGCCCCTCGGGCGCCGCGGCATGACGACGACGCCGGTCGTCCAGCAGCACCGCCTCGTCGACGGCGACCGGCTGCTGCTGCTCTCCGACGGCATCCTGGACCGGGCGACGCTCGACGGCGGCACGCTCGGCCTCGACGGCGTCCGCGAGGCGGTCGCCAAGGCGCCGCTGGCCTCGGCCGCCGGCACCGTGCGCGCGATCGAGGACGCCGTCCGCGAAGCCGGCAAGGACCCCCTCTCCGATGACGCGACGCTGATCGTGCTCGTCCCCAACCCGGCGATCTCCGAAGCCGAGAACGAGCAGTAGGCGACATGCCCCACCGAACCGATCGAGGACCATGACATGAGCACCATCGTTTGGATCATCCTGGCCATCGTGGTCATCGCGGCGCTCGCGCTGGCCGCGGTCGCGCTGCGCGGCCGCCTCGAGCACCGCCGCGCGCAGCGCCGTGTCGAGGCCCGCGCGCGCGTCTCGGAGGCCGGGCGCCTCACCGACGTCTCCGACAGCGAGCAGGATCTCGCCCGCCGCGCCGAGCAGCTCGCCGCCGGCGAGCGCGAGCAGGCCGACGACCACCTCCAGCGCGCACGCCGCGCCGAGAAGGAGGCCGAGGCCCACCGCGACGCGGCCGAGGACGCGGCCCGCCAGGCCACCACCCACGAGGCGCGCGCCGAGCGCGTCGACCCGGACCGCTGACATGCCCGACCACGACCTCGAGACGCTGCTGGGCTGGCGCGGCCGGACCGTCCTGGACCGCAAGGGCGAGACCATCGGCAAGCTCGGCGACCTCTACCTCGACGACGCCACCGACCGGGCCGCCTACGCCGGCGTGCGCACCGGGCTCTTCGGCCGCCACGAGTCGATCATCCCGCTCGCGCGCGTCGTCGAGCGCGAGGGCGACCTCGTCGTCCCCTATGACGCCGAGCTCGTCCGCGACGCGCCCAAGATCGACCCCGACGCCAGCCTCGACGACGCCGAGCAGGAGCGCCTCGCCCGCCACTACGGCACCGCGCGGGAGGCCGACGCCGACGCCGGCGCGGGCACCGACACCGACGCGGACGCCGACCACGTCGAGATGGTCCGCTCCGAGGAGGAGGTCGTCACCGGCACGACCCCGATGCAGCCCGCCGAGCGCGTCCGGCTGCGCAAGGTCCTGGTCACGGACCACGTCACCCAGACGGTGCCCGTCCGCCGCGAGGAGATCCGGCTGGAGACCGACCCGCCGCCCGAGGGCGCCATCGAGCACGTGGAGGACGTCGACGATCGCGAGGACCGGGAGTAGCGTCTGCCCATGGCCGAGCACGAGCGTCCCACCGTCCCCGCGCAGCTCCCGGGCCAGACGGTCGTCATCCTCGGCGGCAGCGCCGGGATCGGGCTGGCCGTCGCCGAGCTGGCCCGCGCGCACGGCGCCGAGGTCATCCTGACCGGCCGCGACCAGGCGCGGCTGGACGCCGCCGCGGCACAGGTGGGCGCCCGGCGCAGCGCGGCCTTCGACGCGACCGACCACGCCGCGCTGGCCGCGTTCCTGGCCACCATCGACGAGCCGCTCGACCACGTCTTCGTCAGCGCGGGCGGCCCGTACTACGCGCCGCTGGCCGACATCGACCTCGAGGAGGCGCGCGCCGCGTTCAGCCGGCCGCTCGCGCTGATGGTCGACCTCGCCCGCCTCGCCGCCCCCAAGCTGCGCCCCGGCGGGACGCTGCTCTTCATGAGCGGCACCGGCGCGCGGCATCCCGGGATCGGGCTGACCGTCATCGGCGCCACGGTCGGGGCGATCACCGCCGCGACGGCGAACCTCGCGCTGGAGATCGCGCCCGCCCGGATCAGCACGATCGCCGCGGGCTTCGTCGACACGCCGCTGTCGGCGCGCCTGCTCGGCGACGACCTCGACCAGCGCCGCGAGCAGCTGCGCCGCGAGCTGCCGATCCACCGCGTGGTCCAGGCGTCCGACGTCGCGGCGCTGGCCGTCCACCTCATGGCCAACACCGCGATCACCGGCTCCGTCTACGACATCGACGGCGGCCAGCAGCTCCTCTAGCAGGCGCTCTGGCCGCCAGCGACGACGACGGCCTGGCCGGTCAGGGCTGGGGGTGTGATGAGCGTCGCGGCTGGGTCGTGATCCTGGATCCAGAACGACGGACGTCAAGGCGGCCGCGGGAACGTCATCGCGTGCGACACCAGGTCGAGATCGGCGCGGGCCACCTCGCGCCCGCCGGCGTCGACGAAGCCGACGTGGACGGGCTCGCCGGTGTCGCGGCGGCGGCACTCGACGGTCGGCCCGCCCGGCCACGGAAGGTGCCGATCGCCCCATTGCTGGAGCCCCCTGACCATCACCTCCAGGTCGCGGCCCGCGGGCGTCAGGTGGTACTCGTGGCGCACGCGGTGGCCGGGCTCGCGGTACGGGCGCTTGGTCAGGACCCCGTGCTCGACGAGCGTCGCGAGGCGCTCGGCGAGCACGTCGGCGGGGATCGCCAGCTCGTCGCGAAAGCGGGTGAACCGCGTTGTGCCGGCCAGCGCCTCGCGCAGGATCAGGAACGTCCAGCGCTGCCCGAGCACGCCCAGGCTGCGCGTGATGGCGCAGCTCGTGTCGGGGATCCTCGACGGCGTGGTCATCCTCAGCGGTCTCCCGTCTGGGTTGGCACTACACTTCCAGCATGCCCAAGGACAAGCTGCCAACGGCGCCCTGCTCGATCGCGCGGAGCCTCGGCGTGCTCGGCGAGCGCTGGACGTTCCTGATCCTCCGCGAGGCGATCGACGGCACGACGCGCTTCGCGGAGTTCCGCGAAGCGCTCGGCATCGCCTCCGACGTGCTCTCGGACCGCCTGGCCACGCTCGTCGACTACGGCGTCATGACCCGCGAGCCCTACCGCGATCCGGGCAGCCGGGTGCGCGAGGCCTACCGGCTGACGCCGGCCGGCCGCGAGCTGCACGTCGTCCTGGGCGCGCTGCAGCTGTGGGGCGACACCTACCTCCCCCGCGACGACGGGCCGACGATCGTGCGCCAGGCCAAGGGCAGCAGGCGCCCGGTGCACGTCGGCTTCATCGACGACCGCGGGCGTGAGATCGCGCCCGAGGAGGTCGACGTCATCCGCACGCCCGAGCACCCGCTGTTCGCCGCGGCCTAGGCGA
>JAOPZD010000634.1 GCA_025964295.1 Conexibacter sp. | reverse complement strand
CGCCCAGCTCGGCGGCGGCCCGCGCGGCGACCAGCGCGTCGCGGTCGTCGGCGGCCGCGACGACGATGTTGTGGGAGTCGTGGGCGACCGAGGACGCCAGCGCGCCCGCGCGCAGGCCGAAGCCGCGGACGAAGCCCTGGCCGACGTTGCCGGTCGCGTGGTGGCGCTCGACCACGGAGAGGCGCAGGAGGTCGTCGCCGGGCTCGGGCCCGGCGAAGGCGCCGTCGCCGCCGTCGGCGCGCGCCGCCAGGGCCACGACCTCCGACGTGGTGACCAGCTGGTCCTCGACCAGGCCGATGGCCCGCACGCGGTCCCCGCCGCGCGCCAGGCGCAGGTCCTCGCGCCACGCGACGTCCATCGTCGGCGGCAGCCCGCCCGGCGCGGCCTCGCCCCCGCCGAGGCGCTCGCCGTCGCGCGCGACGACTCGGCCGCCCGCGAGCACCAGCGACGGCCGGACGTCCTGGAGGTCCTCGAAGAGCACGAGGTCGGCACGACGCCCGGGCGCGACGGCGCCGCGGTCGCGCAACCCGTAGTGCTCGGCGGCGTTGAGCGTCGCCATGGTGATCGCCAGCAGCGGGTCGAGGCCGGCACCGATCGCCATCCGGATCAGCGCGTCGATCGACCCGTCGTCGAGCAGCTCGCCGGGCACGCGGTCGTCGGTGCAGAACGCGAAGCGCCGGGCGTTGCGCGGCGTCACCGCCGGCAGGACGTCGAGCAGGTTGCGCGCGTTGGTCGCCTCGCGCAGGAAGACCGTCATGCCGTTGGCGACCTTCTCGCGTGCCTCGTCGGCCGTGAGGCACTCGTGGTCGGAGGCGACGCCCGCGGCGAGGTAGGCCTGCAGGTCGGCGCCGACGACGCCGGGCGCGTGGCCGTCGACCGGCCGCCCGGCGAAGGCCGACAGCTTGGCCAGCTCGACGGGGTCGCCGGCGAGCACGCCGGGGTAGTTCATCATCTCGGCCAGGCCCAGCACCCGCGCGTGGCGGGCGGCCAAGGCCATCAGGTCGCTCGCCTCCAGCCGTGCGCCCGCGGTCTCCAGCGGCGAGGCCGGCACGCACGCCGGGGCCATCATCAGCACCGACAAGTCCAGGCCCTCGGACGCGGCGAGCATCCACTCCACGCCGGCGACGCCGAGCACGTTGGCGATCTCGTGCGGGTCGGAGACGACCGTCGTGGTGCCGTGCGGCAGGACCGCGTCGGCGAACCGCCCGGGCGCGACCATCGAGCTCTCGATGTGGACGTGGGCGTCGATGAAGCCGGGCGCGACGTGGCGCCCGGCCGCCTCGACGACCTCGCGGCCCGCCAGCCCCTCGCCCAGCGCCGCGATCCGGTCGCCGACGATCGCGACGTCGGCCGGCCGGACCTGCTGGGTGAGCACGTCGACCACGCGCGCGCCGCGGACCACCAGATCCGCCGGCTCCTGCCCGCGGGCGACCCGGACCAGCCGGGCGAGGACGTCTGTCATGCGCCCATGTCTACCGCACGGGCGCCACGGGTCAGGCCGTGACGGCCGCGCGCCGCTCGCGCGCCCGCTCCAGCCCGGCCGCCACCACCGGCGCGAGCTCGGGCACCGTCGCGTCGGCGATCCGCACCGCGCGGTCCAGGAAGCCGACGCGCGCGAGGACGTCGGCGCCCGCCTGCTGCTCGGTCACGAACGCCGCGCCGATCGGGTTGACCGCCCACGGGATCGCGGTGAGGAACGCCTCCCAGGAGTCGGCGCTGCCACCCTCCTCGCGGGCGTAGAGCTCGGCGGCCGCGCGCGGGTTCGCGGTGACCCAGGCGCCCGCGTCCTCCAGCGCGCCGGCCAGCGCGCCCAGCTCGTCGGCGCGCTGCTCGGCGACGTCGCGGCGGGCGAACCACACCGACGGGTTGGCGATCAGCTCGCTCGCCGGGACCAGCTCGACCGCCGCGCCCGAGCGCGTGGCCTCGACGTGCTGCGGGCCCTGGCCGATCCACGCGCCGAGCTCGCCAGACTGCAGCCGGGCCAGCGAGTCGGGGCCGGCGTCGACGGCGATGACCTCGTCGAACGCGATGCCCGCGCGGTCCAGCGCGGTGGCCAGCAGGAGCGTCTGCCACGAGCCGATGCCCAGCGCGACCCGGCGGCCGCGCAGGTCGGCGACCGACCGGACCTCGGAGTCCGGCGTGACGAGCAACGTGCCGTGCGCGGGCCGCGGGTCGGAGTGCGCGACGTAGACGACCGGCAGCCCGGCGGCCTGGTCGCTGATGGGCGGCGTCGCGCCGGTGCCGCCGACGTCGATCGTGCCGCCGGCCAGCAGCGTGCCGGTCAGGGTCCCGCCGCTGTAGCGGTGCCACTCGGCGTCGATGAGGTCCAGGTGGGAGAGGAGGAACAGCGCCGGGTTGTTGGGGTGGACGCCGATGCGGAGGGTGCTCATGGCTGCTTGATGTCCTTGGGTTGCTCGGTGAGGTCAGCCGGCGGCGACGGGCACGTCGACGATGGCCTGGTGGTCGCGCTCGCGCGCGCCGGTCGCCGGCCGCACGCCGAGCTTGGGCAGGACGGTCTCCGCGACGCGGTAGGCCTCCTCCAGCAGGGGGTTGCCGGACAGGATGAACGTGTCGACGCCGAGCGCCTCGAACTCCTGCAGGCGCTCGACGATCTGCTCGGTCGAGCCCACCAGCGCGGTGCCGGGCCCGGGGCGCAGGAGGCTCATCCCCGGCCAGATGTTGGGGTAGCTCTCGAGGTCCTTCGCGCGGTCGGGGACCTGGCCGCGGTGGTTGGCGAACTGGCGCTGCATGCCGACCGAGTCGCTCCCGGCGTTGGACGCCGCCATCCGGGCGAACGTGCCCTCCGACGTCGCGCGCAGCAGCCGGTCGACGTGGTCCCACGCCTCCTGCTCGGTGTCGCGCACGACGAGGTGCAGGCGCATCCCGTAGCCGATCGTGCGCCCGTGGCCCTCTGCCAGCTCGTTGAGCCGCGCGATCTTCTCGGCCACGCGCGCCGGCGGCTCGCCCCACGAGAGGTAGCGGTCGATGTGCTGGGCCGCCATCTGCATCCCGGCCTCCGACGAGCCGCCGAACCACAGCGGGACGTGCGGGCGCTGGACGATCGGCAGGCCGAACGAGGACCCGGCGCCGCGGACGGAGACGTGGCGGCCCTCGAAGTCCACCACCTCGCCGGCGGTGATCCGGCGGAAGACCTCCCAGTACTCGCCGGCCAGGGCGTAGCGCTCGTCGTGGTCGACCTCGAGGCCGAACTGGCGCAGCGTGAGCGTCTCGCCGTTGACGACGTTGATCTGCAGGCGGCCGTCGAAGAGGTCGTCGAAGGTCAGCGCCATCTTGGCCAGCAGCGTCGGGGAGATCAGCCCCGGGTGGACGGCCAGCAGCGGGCGCAGGTGCTTGGTGTGCGCCGCGAGCGCGGAGCCGAGGACCCAGACGTCGTGGATGTCGGTGGCCAGCAGCGCGCCGCTGAAGCCGAGCCGGTCGACCCCCGTCGCCAGGTGCTTGAGGTAGTCGAAGTCGACGGCGCGGGTGCCCTCGGGCTCCCACGGGTAGGCGCCGTCGCGGGGGATGATGTACCACAAGTAGTCGGATGCCATGACCTACACGTGCTCCTTGGTGATCTGCCGCGCCGCGGCGAGGGGTGTGGGGTCGACCCAGGCGTCGAGGTCGACGTCGGACTCCAGGAAGCCGTTGGCGTACAGGAAGTCCTTCTGCCGCTCGAGCAGCGCGAGCCGCTCGTCGGAGAGGTCGAGGTGCAACGACCGCCGGGGGTCCTCGCGGTAGGCGCCGGCGACCGACGCGGCGCCGGCGTGGGTCTCCCGAGCGAGGATCTCGGCGACCTCGCCGGGCCGCTGCGCCGCCCAGTCGGCGGTGCGCAGCAGCACGCCGACGAACCGCGCGACGTCGTCCGGGCGCTCCTCGAGCAGCGTCCGGTGGACGGTGATCGGCCGCGGCGTCCCGTTGTTGACGCGCGCGGAGCGATCCGGGACGTCGTCGAGGTCGATCGCGATCCGCAGGCCCGCGCGGGTCGCCGCCTCCAGCCCGGGCGCGCCCTTGACGTAGGCCGCGTCGGCGCGGCCGTCGGCCACGGCCCGGACCTCGGGCGCGAAGCCGGCGGCGCCGCGGCCGTCGCTGTCGGGGTCCGGCGCGACGTCGACGAGCGCCACCGCGCCGAGCGTCTCGTCGACGAGCCCCAGCGCGCCCGCGAACCCCGCGAGCGCCATGGCGCGCCAGAAGTCGATCGCCTCGGCGGGGCGCCGCGGG
>JAOPZD010000582.1 GCA_025964295.1 Conexibacter sp. | reverse complement strand
GCTCGGCGCCACCACGGCGACGAGCCTCGCGGTCGCGCTGCGCGTCGTCGGCTTCGCCGGAGAAGTGATGGCCTATGTGATCGCCGAGGGCCTCGCGGCGGCGCTGCCGGCCCGCCGGCCCGAGCGGCACGCGGCGCCCTCCCCCACCCCCGCGCCGCCCGTGGACCGCGCCGGCGTCATCGTCGTCGTGCCGACCTACCAGGAGGCCGAGTCGCTGCCGCTCTTCGTCGAGCGCTTCGCGGCCACGGGCCTGGAGCTGCTGATCGTCGACGACGCCTCACCGGACGGCACCGGCGCCCTGGCCGACGAGCTCGCCCGCCAGCGGCCGTGGATGCACGTCCTGCACCGCGCGGGCAAGGACGGCCTCGGCGTCGCCTACCGCGCCGGCTTCGCCTGGTGCCTTGCCCGCGGCTACCGGGCGGTCGGCCAGATGGACTGCGACTTGTCGCATCCGCCCGAGAAGCTCGCCGAGATGCTCGGCGTCCTCGACGCCCGCGACGCCGACCTCGTCATCGGCAACCGCTACCTGCCCGGCGGCGGCACCGCCGACTGGAGCCGCTCGCGCCGCGCGCTCAGCCGCATCGGCTGCACGCTCAGCCGCCTCCTCCTCGGCCTCCCCTACGACGACCTCTCCGGCGGCTTCAAGCTCTGGCGCGCCACCTGCCTCGAAGACCTCGAGCTCGACGCCACCCTCGCCGCCGGCTACGCCTTCCAGATCGAGACCACCCAGCTCGCCCACCTCCTCGGCAAGCACATCGAGCAGATTCCCTTCACCTTCACCGAACGCATCGCCGGCACCTCCAAGATGTCCCTCTCGATCTCCCTGGAAGGCATCGGCGTCTGCCTGCGCCTCAGGCGAGCAGCTCGGCGACCCATCGTTGCAGGGTGAAGTCGGCGGTCAGGCGTACGCCTACAACCTGGTTGTTCCTGGTGGCCTCGAGCCGCAGCGTCACCGCGTAGCGGGGCGCGAGCTCGACCGGGACGATCCATGTCTGACGCAGCTGCGGCGCGGAGATCGCGAGGACGTCGGCACGCCCGGCGTAGGAGCCGCGTCCGCGGCCGTGGTCGGTCGAGCAGGCGTTGGCGATCACGCAGGCTCCGCGCACGCGGCCGTGCTTGACCTGGACGCGGATGAAGCGGTCGTCCGGAGCGTGGACGACCAGGTCGTAGGGATGGTCGTCGCCGACGGGCTGCAGGACGCGGAGGCCGTGCTCGAGGAACGCGAGGCGGACGGCGGCTTCGGCGATCGTGCCCGGGCGCGTGGTCACCGGAGCAACGTAGGCGACGGTCCGGACGAACGTGTGTTCGGATGCCGGAGCGCGCGAGGAGGGATTCGAACCCCCGACTTCCTCCTCCGGAGGGAGGCGCTCTATCCACTGAGCTACTCGCGCGGGTCTGAGCATCCTAGCGGTACGGGCGAAGCGCGCCTGGACCTGGACGCCCGCGCCGCCCTCGTGTTGAGGTCCAAACCGCTTGAGGGGGATCGAGGCGCGTGCCATGGTGGTGGACATGGACCAGGCCGGAGAGGATCCCCTTGCGCGTCTCGCCGCCGAGCTGGAGCGGCTGTCGCAGGCGCATCTGAAGCTCGGGGAGGCGACGGCGTCGTTGATCCCGCAGGCCGAGCCGGAGGCGCGGCGGATCCTCGGGCAGGCGGCCTCGGCGTCGCGGGCCGCGGCGCGCAGCGCCTCGGAGGCCAGCGCGAAGGCGCTGGCGTCCAGCGACGGCTGACCTCAGACGTCGCCGTGCTCGTGCACGGACTCCGCGGCGACGCCGGTGGTGGCCCTCCCCGGCGCCTGCCAGCGCTCGCCGCGCCCATCCCCCGGCCGGCCCTCCACCTTGATCCGCGCCTGCGCCTGGGTCTGATGGGACGGCGGCGGTCCGTCGCCGACGATCCCGAGGCCCTCGATGAGCGTGAAGAACGCCCGCGCGAAGGGCGACTCAAGGGTGCGGGCCCGCACGTCCTCCCAGTCGACCTGCTCGCGCACCGCGCGGGCGATCGCCAGGATCCCGGCGAAGTCGCAGGCGTGCTCGTCGAAGGCGTGGAGCTTCATCACCAGCACGTCGTCGAGATGCACGACCGGCAGGTCCAGCGCGGCGACCGGGACGATCTCCGCGCGGTCGAGCACCGCGTCGACGTCGGGGATCCCGCGCGGGCCGAAGATCAGGTCGACCAGCGTCTCGCTGCCGTCCTCGGCGCTGTCCCACGCCTTCAGCAGCCACCCCTCGGGCGGCCGGTCGGCCCGCATGCCCGCCTCGACCAGCGCGGCCAGCGCCGCCTCCGCGTCGGCCGGCCGGACCAGGAAGTCGAGGTCGTTGCGGCTCTGCGGCGCGCCCCGCGCCCAGCACGCGACGCTGCCCGCCAGCGCGAACTCCAGCCCCGCGTCGCGCAGCGCGGCGGCCGCCGTCTTGAGGCTGCTCTCGATCTCCTCGAACGTGGATCGGACCTCGCCCATGCCGAGGCACTACCCGCCCGGACGTTCCGCCCATCGCCCAGCGGGTAGAGCGAACCGGGTGAGCGCCCCCCTGCGGATCGCCGCCGCCGGCGACATGCACTGCCAGCCGTCCCGCGCCGAGGAGGCCCGCGCGGCCTTCGGCGCCCTGGACGGCGACATCGACCTGCTGCTGCTGGCCGGAGACCTCACGACCCACGGCCAGCCCGAGCAGGCGCGCGTCCTCGCCGACGCCTGCCGCGACCTCGACGTCCCGATCTACGGCGTCTGGGGCAACCACGACTGGCACTCCGACCAGATCGACGACATCCGCCCGATCCTCGAGGACGCCGGCATCACGATGCTCGAGCGCGAGAGCGCGACCGTGTGCATCAGCGGCGTCGAGCTCGGGATCGTCGGCCTCAAGGGCTTCGTCGGCGGCTTCCCCGGCTCGCACCTGCCGGACTTCGGCGAGCCGCTGCTGCGCGAGGTCTACGCGCAGACGACCGCCGACGTCGAGGCGCTCGACGAGGGCCTGAAGGCCGTCGCGCACTGCCCCTTCCGGCTCGTGTTGATGCACTACGCGCCGACGCTCGAGACGCTGCGCGGGGAGCCCGAGACGATCTGGACGATGCTCGGCAACGACCGCGTCGCCGCGCCGATCGCCCAGCACGAGCCCGACATGGTCCTCCACGGCCACGCGCACGCGGGGACGTTCGAGGGCGCGATCGGCGACGTCCCCGTCTACAACGTCTCGGTCCCGGTGCTGGGCAAGGACTTCTGGGTCTTCGAGCTCAGTGGCCTCGAGCGCGCGATCGCACCGCTGCACTAGGCGCGGCGCACAGCGTCTGCAGGATCTCCAGCGCGCCGGCCGGATCGCGGCGCATCATCGCGAACGCCGCGCGTGCGTGGTCGACGTCCTCCAGCGTCACGTCGGGCCGCTCGACGCAGTAGCGCCCGATCCAGCGCACCGCCGCGCGCTCGTAGCGCTCGGGCTCGCGATCGCGCAGCAGGACGCAGACCTGCAGCGCGTCGTCGAGCTTGATCATCGGCAGCTCGGCGGCCGCCGCGCGGATGATCATCAGGTTGCCCGTGCGCAGGGCCCGCTGGAAGCGGCTGTAGGGAGATCCGGCGTCTGACACGAACACATGTTCGCACACGGGGCAAGGCGCCAACGTGTCCGAACGCGCACGATCCGTCAGCCGATCGGCAGCTCCTGGGCGACCGTCAGGACGTCGGCGAAGAGGTCACCCTGGTCGCGCACGCGGGCCAGCACCGCGTCGAGGTCGAAGACGAGATCGTCGGCGCTGCCGGCCTCCACCGCGTCGTGGACCTCGTCCCACGACAGCGGCGTCGAGACCGTCGGCCGGTCCCGCGCGCGGGGCGAGTACACCGACACGGTCGTCTTGTTGATGTCGTTCTGGCTCCAGTCGACCAGCACCTTGCCGTGGCGCAGGGTCTTGGTCTGGCGCGACACCACCAGGTCGCCCGCCTCGGCCTCCAGCAGCTCGGCGACCGCCTTGGCGAAGCCCTTGGTCTGGGCGTAGCCCACGCCCTCGACGTTGAGCGGGACGTAGACCTGCATCCCCTTCGAGCCCGACGTCTTGACCGCCGCCTGCAGCCCGAGGTGCTCGAACATGCCGTGCAGGACGGTCGCCACGCGGCAGCAGTCCAGCAGCGCCGCGGGCTCGCCGGGGTCGAGGTCGAAGGCGATCATCGTGGGCGGCGACAGCGTCCCGGACTCGTCGGCGCGGTGCATCGGCGTGTGCAGCTCGAGGTCGGCGAGGTTGCCCAGCCAGGCCAGCGTGGCGGCGTCCTCGGCCAGCACGTAGTTGATGACCTTGCCCTTCTCCAGCCGGACCGGCGCCGTCTTGACCCAGTCGGGCCGGTGGCCTGGCGCCTGCTTCTCGTAGAAGAACTCGCCCTCCACGCCCGACGGGTAGCGCTTGAGCGTCAGCGGGCGCCCCTGCAGGTGCGGGAGCAGGACCGGCGCCATCTCGACGTAGTAGCGGATCAGATCGCCCTTGGTGTGCCCCGACGGCCACAGCGGCTTGTCGAGGTTGGTCAGCCGCAGCTCGCGGCCCTCGATCTCGGCGCGCACCGCCGTGGCGCCGCGCGCCGCGCCCTTGGCCGGCGCGGCCGGCTCGCGGACCACGAGCGTCGCGGGCTTGTCGTCGCGCAGCCCCTTGTAGGACGGCGCGCGCAGGACGCCGTCGCGCGTCCACTCGACGAACTCGACCTCGCAGACCAGCTCGGGCTCGACCCACACCGCCTCGCGCGGGATCTTCACCCCGGGCGGGATGACGTCGAACGGCGACGTGTCGCGGACCAAGGGCCCCAACAACCCGGCGAGGCGGTCCAGCTCGGCCTCGGTGAACCCGGTGCCGACCCGGCCCGCGAAGCGCAGCCGGGTGGGCGGGCCGTCATCTCCCTCCCGGACGCCGACGAGCAGCGCGCCGATCCGCTCCTGCCGGCGCCCCTCCCCCGGCAGCCACCCGCCGATCACGAGCTCTTGGCGGTTGGTGTTCTTGACCTTGCGCCACGCGCCGCTGCGCCGGCCGGGCTCGTAGGGCGAGTCGGCCTTCTTGGCGACGATCCCCTCCAGCCCCTGCTCGCGCGTGGCGGCCAGCAGCTGGGCGCCGCCGCCGACGACGTGGTCGGGCACCTGCCAGCGGTCGCCGTCGTCGAGCAGCGAGCGCAGGATCCCGCGGCGCTCGAGGTAGGGCCGGTCCATGAGCGAGCGCCCGTCGAGCCACAGCAGGTCGAAGGCCATGTAGTTGACCGGCGCCTCCTTGGCCAGCCGCCGGACCTGCGCCTCGCGCGTCAGGTGCATCCGACCCTGCAGCGCGCCGAACGACGGGCGGCCTTCGGCGTCGAAGGCCACCACCTCGCCGTCGAGGATCACGCGGTGCATGCTCAGCGCCCGGTTCATCCGCGCGAGCTCCGGATAGCGCGCGGTGACGTCGTTGCCGTTGCGCGTGACGAACCGCATGCGGCCCGGCTCGCTGAAGACCACCGCCCGGACGCCGTCCCACTTGATCTCATAGGCCCACTGGTCGTCCTCGCGCTTGGGCGGGATCGGCCCGGCCTTGGCGAGCATCGGGACGAGGTGGTCGGGCATCGGCTCGTGGCCGAGGACCCAGCCGCCCTCGGCCGGCTCGCCCATCCGGTGGATCATCCAGTCCTTGGGGTCCGGACCGATCGGGAACAGCGCGTAGCGGCCGGTCACGCGCTCGCCGTGCAGCTCGACCTCGACCTTCTTGTCGGGCCCCCACTTCAGGACGTCGTAGGTGCCGCGGTCCCAGATCGTCATCGTCCCGGCGCCGTAGGACCCCTTCGGGATCTCGCCGTGGAACTCGAGGTACTCGAGCGGGTGGTCCTCGGTGTGGACGGCGACGCGGTTGTCCTTGGTCGCCCACGGCAGGCCGTTGGGGATCGCCCAGGACGCGAGCGCGCCGTCGTGCTCGAGGCGCAGGTCCCAGTGCAGGCGCGTGGCGCTGTGCTCCTGGATGACGAAGCGCGGGCGGGCATCGCCGGAGCCGGCGCCACGGGCCGCACCGGCGCCCGCCGGCTCCGGCGTGGCGCCGAAGTCGCGCTTGGCGGCGTACTCCTGCAGGTCGGGTCGGGCCATGTGGCCTGGGCGCTACCCGCCGGCGACGCGGAGCACCGTCGCGCGGAGCTCGGAGATCGGCGCGTCCTTCTCCACGTAGGCGGCCGCGCCGCCGCGGCGCGTCTCGCCGTACTCGCGCGGGTGGCCGCTGAGGACCACGACGCGCACGTCGGGCGCGACGGTCTGCAGCTCGCCGACGGCGTCGCGGTCGACGTCGAGCAGGTCGAGCAGGACGACGTCGGGGTGCGTCGCGCCGGCGACGGAGACCGCGACGTCGACGTCGGCGGCCTCGCCCACGATCTCGATGTCGGCGTCGTCCTCCAGCTCGGCGCGGATCAGCGCCCGGAAGGCGGCGGAGTCGTCGCAATGCAGCACGCGGACCATGCGTTGCGCAGACTACTGCGCCGGTCGGCCTGCTCCGCCCCGCGGTTGTAGGTTCCCTCCAATGGAGCGCGGCGCCATTGACCTGCCTGACCTCCTCGGCGCCCACCTCGACGAGCTGGCCGACGCGGTGTTCGAGCGCTTCGCGGCCGGTGGCGGGCCCGAGGGCGCGCCGGACGCCGCGACGCTGCGCAACCTGCGGCTCGGCGCGCGCG